>NZ_JBFROI010000041.1:0-38348 GCF_041471405.1 Vibrio sp. 10N.261.52.C11 | reverse complement strand
TTAACTGATCGGCATTACCACAAAAGTGAGGCTTTATAAACTGAATCTTTATTGAGTTACATAAGTAGTTTCTAATTTAGAATATTAGATGCGCTACACCAGCGATAACTGGAAGCGTAATTAACGTACGTAGAATAAAGATAATAAACAGTTCTAAGATGTTCACTGGAATCTTACTGCCTAGAAGTAGAGCGCCCACCTCAGACATGTAGATCAGCTGAGTTACCGACATTGCTGCAATAACAAAGCGAGTCATCTCGTTGTCGATAGAAGCCGCAAGGATTGCTGGGATAAACATGTCCGCAAAACCAACAACAATCGTTTCAGATGCTGCAACCGCTTCAGGAACACCAAGTAGCTCTAGGAATGGAATGAAAGGCTGACCTAGGATTGAGAACACAGACGTGTATTCCGCGATAACCAGTGCCATTGTACCTAAACCCATAACAACAGGCAGTACGCCAAATACCATATCTACGGCGTTACGAACGCCTTCGCCAAATACAGATTTAGCCGACTTTACTTGAGATGCTTTATTTACCGCTAGCTCAAGACCCCAAGAGAACGTTGAGTGACCTGCTGGGATCGCGTCAGCGTCTTTGTGCGGCTTGCTGCCATCAATGAAAGTATCTTTCTTCATGCTTAGTGGTGGAAGGCGAGGGATGATCACCGCTGCCACAATACCCGCTAAACAGATTGCTGCGTAGAAAGGTAGGAACAGGTGCTCTAGTTCTACCTGAGCAATAACCACAAGACTGAATGTGATAGATACTGCTGAGAAAGTCGTACCAACAACCGCAGCTTCACGCTGAGTGTAGAATTTCTTCTCGTACTGTTTGCTTGTAAGCAGGATACCAACACTGCCGTCACCCAACCAAGAAGCCATACAGTCAATAGCACTGCGGCCTGGTAGGTTGAAGATTGGACGCATGATTTTACTTAGTAGCGTGCCAAACAGCTCTAGTAGACCAAAGTTAAGTAGAAGCGGAAGTAGCAAACCAGCAAAGATGAATACTGAGAACAGTGTCGGAAGCAGGCCTTCTAGAACCAGACCACCAGTATTTTCTTCCCAAATAACCTCAGGGCCAACTTGGAAGAAAGCCATAACGGCTGCAGCACCACCAATTAAACGAACCAGCAACCACAGTGGAGATGGGTTGAAAAGGCCGTTTAAAAATGAATTTGATGTAATGAATGTAGGCTTAAAAATGGTGCTTAAAACTGAAGCTACAGACATGAAAGCAACGATCGCAGTGATGATAGGGACTAGATATTCACCGAAAACCGCTTGAATTGATTTGGCTAAGATAGCTACAGGGATGGTTAGATCACCTTGATAGCTGATTGGCGCCATGAAAAGGAATAAACCAATCAATGATGGGATTAAGAAAACCCAGAAACTGCCTTTAGATTTCTCTGTTTGAGCAGTATTCTTGTTGTTAGACATGTTATTGTTCTCGAATTTCTACACGTAAAAAAGCCACATCCTTGGCATTTTTATTCACTAAACGTCCGTATTTTCTCATTGGGTGCAAGATTACCCAGTATTAATATCGCTTGCAATACTATTCATCAAATATCGCTAAATATTCATACTGGTTATTCTGCAACGTATTAAGAGTTTAGAATAAAGTGTTGCGGATGTTACGTAGTTTGAGGTTATATTGCCAGATATTTATAAATTGACTGGGGTTTCAGTTCGATAGGTCAAGTATAACCAGTAGCTAAACGCAATAATGAAAGCAAAAGAGGCAGGGAAAGCCAATGCCAAGATTTCGAAGCGTTGGAACAGACAAGCGCCAATTAAGCCGCCAAACAGGAAGCCAACCACAATGAAAATTAGCAGTTTGGCTTTACGGCGGTCAAAAGGCATCCCCTTTAAGCGAGCGCCAATCATGATCCCAAGATCGGTAATGATCCCGCTCATGTGTGTTGTTCGAATGATTGCCCCGCTGTAAGTGGTGATCATCGCGTTCTGCAAACCACACGCGGCTGAAGCGAAATACTGACCTGAAGTATAGCCTTGCAACAGTGTCCACAGCGCCAAAAACAGCAATCCACCCTCAATACATAGTGCAACACCGTAACGGCGTCCTAACTTCAATGCTTGGTTTTCAATAAAGAACCCGCTGAACGCCGCACCTAACATGAAGCTCATGATCACCAATAGGAGGTGAACAGAAGCCGAGGTCGGTGTAAGCAGGCTACTGCCTAGCAAAGACATGGTGCCGGAGATATGGGAGATAGCTTGATGTTGGAAGCCAAGTAAGCCGATAGCATTAACACTGCCAGCAAGACCAGCTAACAAAAGGGCGCCGTATTCAACCCAGCGAGGTAACTTAGAAATCATGTGGTTCACCCTGGGTTAAATAGAGGAGCAAGATTATAACGCTAGACAAAAGATACGCTAGCGCTGTGAAGCGGTGATATTTGATCTTAGGCAACAGTATTGCAGTTTGTTTTAATACTGTTGCTATATTAAAGATAACGGTCAATAACGAGATAAAGATAACGCTCAATGACGAACTAGTTGTAATGGCTCATTTGGTGGTCGAACTTAACCCAACCGTGTTTGCGTTCTTCATAAACCGAAAAGCTCGGCAGTGGGAAGTCTTGCTCTTTAAATAATCCGAGCGGGACGATATAAAAATCAGCGGCGGCAACCGACTGCAAAAGCATGGTGGTGCCACACTTGGGACAAAACTGATAGGTGACTTCATTACCCGTATCGCTGATGCGTGAAAAAGAGGTCACTTCACCGCTGAGTGTAACTTGTTCTATTGGGAACCGAGCCTGAACGCCGAACACACTTCCGGTGCGTTTCTGACACTCATAGCAATGGCAGACAGATGTACGTTGAGGTTCACCTCGGCATACTAGGTTGACTGCTCCACAGCGGCATTCGCAACTTCTGATATTTCTGTCTTTAATATGATTGATATCCATCCATGCTCCACTTCTGGTTAACCCTGTATTGATAATTATACTAAAGCCCTTTATGGTCTGCACAACTGGATGAAAACAAAAGAATATAATTGCCCATGAAAAAGAAAATCTTACCTATCCCTCTGATTCTACTGATTCCAATTGTCATGCTGGTTGTGGTGATAGTAGCGGGTATTTATCGCTTTAGCTTAAGTGATGAAGAGATCTTGGCGAAGTTTCCTTCTTCTCAAGTGAGTTATGACCCAGTCGTAGAAACCGTTTTTGATTTGAAGACGACCAATCCATGGACAATTAAAGTTCCTGAGACTAACGCCTACGCTTTTATCAATGAAGTTGATGAGCCTAGAGCCATCGCGTTTGGACGCTATGACTCAGGTGTTGAGCGCGGTGTGGTAACGGTAGACACCAATAATCTTTCAGCCGCCACGTTGGGCAAGGCGAGTTTCTTTGTCGCGCCGATGTGGATATCTAACCAAGGCAGCGGTGTTTTCTATTATCTAGGCCTGTTTAAGCATGACCAGCAACGAAGCCGTGTGGTGTTAGTCGACCAACTTTTACTGGGTGATCGTATACAAATTCAGACATTGGAGGTAGCTCACCAGCCAGGTTCGCAATCACAGAATAAACTTACTGGGGAAGGTTTTATCGGCTTTACTCAGCATTCTGCGGAACAATCATTTGCAGAACCCCCTTCTGAAAAGGTGTTAATGAGTTTTTCTTTTGATACGCAATCAATTGGTAAGCAATAACGTTTTCGTGAATGTAAGGATCTGTTGTTTATGTGAGCCAAATTACATATTATCTTAGTTAGATGAATGAAATTTAGACACAGTTAGCTTTGTGTCCGCTTATTATTACAAATGGAGCTTGCGAATGATTAATAAACGTTTTTTTAAGACGAAAGATGAAGTTGAAGTGACCTTCGAGCTAGAAGCTCAAGAAGCGAACTCTGTATCCATCGTTGCTGACTTTCTTGATTGGAAAGCCACCCCAATGAAAAAACTGGCCAAAGGTAAGGTTTACAAGTTTAAAACTCGCCTACCTAAAGATGGCGAGTTTCAATTCCGCTACCTAGTTGATGACCAACAATGGGTGAACGATGCGAATGCCGATCGTTACATCCCAAATGAATTTGGTGAAGACAACTGCCTAGTGTCGACGGTAAACGCATAATCTTTTCTTAAAACCAGCGACTAATTCGCTTCGTTTATTAATTATTCGAAACGGAATAACGTCAACCAATAGAAAGCAGAAACTAGCCGTTTCTGCTTTTTTATTTTTAAATTTAGCGGTTAATTTTATTTCTTATCTAGTGGCTCTTCATCTACGGCAACTCAATGACTTAGGCTAAGTTGGGAAGATTCACATCATATTATGACAATGCATTGATGATTTATGCGTTTGAAAAGCATATCCTATGCCTTTATATCGTAGAAAGACCTGTTTACCGTGTATTCAAAAATATTTCCCTCTCCGTTTGCTGAGCTTTCACCTGTAAAAAAAGTAGCTATTTTGGGACTGCCACTTATTGCTGCGATTGGTGTTGCTTTGCAATCGTCACAATCGGATCTGACGAAAACGATCGATCTTGATTTGCCCGACTCAACCGTGATTGAGTCAATTCTGTCACCTTCTTCTGTTACTGTTATCGAACCGCCAACGTTTGAGTACCAAATTCAATCTGGCGATAACTTGAGTAGCATCTTCACTCAGCTTGGATTTTCTTACAAATCGATGATGAGCGTGATGGAAACTGATTTGAACTTCCTTGCTTTAGATACGCTTCGTCCGGGTAATACATTACGCTTTTGGCGTGATGAAGCGACCGGCGACCTTTCTAAAATGGAACTTCAATTTAGCGTCGCGGACAAAGTGGTTTACCGATTACTTGATGACGGCAGCTACGAATTCGAAGACATCTCTATTCCTGGTGAATGGAAGCAAAAACCTCTAGTGGGTGATATTCATGGCAGCTTCTCAATGTCGGCGAATAAAGCTGGCCTGAACAGCCTTGAGATTGACCATATTGTGACTCTTCTTAAAGACAAGCTGAACTTCAGCCGCGACCTACGTGCTGGCGATCAGTTTGAAGTGCTTCAAAAAGCGCAATATGTTGATGGTGTTGCAACCGGAAAACGTGAAATTGAAGCAATTAAGATCATGAATCGTAACCGCGTTGTGTCAGCATACTTACACACCGACGGACAATATTACGATGCTAATGGCGATAGCCTTCAACGTGCTTTCCAACGTTACCCAGTGAGCAGTAGCTGGCGTCAGAGTTCTCAATTTAACCCTAAACGTCTACACCCTGTGACTGGCCGAATCTCACCGCACAACGGTACGGATTTCGCGACACCAATTGGCACACCTGTTCAAGCAACGGGTGATGGCAAAGTGATCATGACGCGTAAACACCCTTATGCGGGTAACTATGTGGTGATTCAACACGGTAGCACTTATAAAACGCGCTACTTGCACTTAAGCAAGATCCTTGTTCGTAAAGGACAAACGGTATCTCGTGGTCAACGTATTGGCCTATCGGGTAAAACGGGTCGAGTGACAGGTGCTCACTTGCACTATGAACTGATCGAACGTGGTCGCCCTGTTGATGCGATGAAAGCGAATATCCCAATGGCCGATTCTGTGCCTAAAAAGGAAAAAGCGACATTCACAGCCGCGAGAGATGAAGCCGACAAGCTATTGAAGGCAGCGTTAGAAACGCGCAATCTAGCAATGGTTAATAATGCTAGTAAGTAGCTAGCCATTAAACTGTTTTAAAGCCGCAAGAGCATCACAAAGCACAGTCAGTGTTAAGTGATGCTCTTGCGGCTTTTTAGTTCTCAATAGAAGGTTCGGTAAGGGTTTAAACTAAAGGCTCTGAGTGCGCGACATAGCTAACGATAGCTTCAGGTCGCATTGGAGGTGAGTAGAGGTAACCTTGGATCTTGTCACATCCCATCGCGTGCAGCTTTTCTAATTGCTCACGCTTCTCAACACCTTCCGCAACCAAAGATACATCGAGTCTATGGGCCAGTTGAACAATCAGCCATACTACGCTCTCTGAGGTCGAACTAGTTAACAAGTCTCGAATAAAGGTCGCATCAATTTTAATGCAATCGATAGGGTAGCTGTGGATGTAGTTCAAACTGGAGTAGCCTGTACCAAAGTCGTCGAGTGCAATCGTGAAGCCTTGTCCTCTCAGAAAGTTAAGCGCGGATTTTGTCTCTTGTGTTGGCGATAACAGAACGGTTTCGGTTAACTCGATAACAAACTCATTCGCCTTAAAATGGTGCTGTTCAATGGTTCGAGTCAGGTAGGATATATAACGTTTCGAATCAGTAAGCTCGTGCGCAGAGCAGTTGATTCCAAGTTTAACCTTGTAGCCCAAGCCTTGCTCTAGTGTGGTTTTAGCGCGGCACACCAATTCAATAATGCGTTCACCTAATTCGACAATTAGCCCTGACTCTTCTGCCACTTGAATAAACTCTACGGGTGAGATGTCTCCATGTCTGGCGGTTTTCCAGCGAGTCAGTACCTCGAAATATTCCCATTGCGTTTCACCTTGACCCACAATCGGCTGTACCACTACGTACATTCCATTGCTGTCGGGGATATAGCTTTGTGAAATTGGGTTTTCCAGCTCACTTCGTAGCGCTGCGACTAGCTCGGTTTTTCTTTGGTAACGAACTCTTAAGTGAGTGTCATAACATTGAATATGAGTATCTTGGCTGTGTTTACACTCTTTAAGCGCCAAGCTGGTATTGAAGATGATTTGCTCAACGTCTTTGTTGTCTCCATCCGAACTGGCAATACCGATGCTGACGTCGAAATCTATCTTGATATCAACGCTACTGTAGCCCTGCTTAATTTTGGCCAGTATTTGTTCGCACACGGCTATCGGATCAGAATGGTAGGTGATGAAGGCGAACTCGTTGCCAGCAGTCCGAAAAGTCAGGTTGCTTTCGGGTAAGGTTCTCCGCAAGGTTTCTGCGACAAATTGAAGTACTTTATCGCCAATATAATTGCCGTGCATGTCATTAATGGCTTTGAAGCTATTGATATCGAGTAAAGCCAATGTAAATGGAGTGACGCTCTGTTGAGTAATCGACTCTAAGGTATCTGATAGACAGCTTCGGTTGAGTAACCCGGTTAGGCTGTCGTGTGACACCTCATAACTAAGCTGATTTACAAGTTGTTCGGAACGATCGTTAAACCACATTTCACGCAAGGTGTGGATGATGATGTCGGCGAACAATTGATGGTGCTTTATCACGTCTTGTTGCTGATCAGGGCTAAGAGGCGAGGTGAACGTTGAAAACAGCACGCCCATCACTTCGCCACTTTGAGTTCGAGTCGGGATCGCGATGGAGTTTTGTGAGGTGATTTCCTGCCTAAATGCGGATGTTGGCAATGACTGGACGACGTACTGAGCAAACGAGCAATCTGGGTGTCTTTGGTTGACGGCTTGTTGGTAGATGTGACCATGGCGCGCATTGATTTTGTCATGCAATACATGATCAGAATGGGCGATCACCAAAGGAACGGTTTGGTCAGGGAAGTACTTCTTCTCAATGATGCTGGTGTATTGAGTATCAAAGGTCTGATGTAAAGTAAGCACAGCTGACTCTAAAAGGTCGATACCTTCCAATTTCAGCAAACGGCCAATGCGCTCTGTGTCTATCATGCTATTGTGCGTATGTTGAGTCATAGCCACCACCCCTAGTTAACCAGATTCACTGTGTAAGCGGTATACGTATTATCTTGTATATGTGCGAACTTGTATAATCCATATGCGTCAAGTTTATTATTGACCGTGTTGTATAACTTTTCAAATTAAAACGTGACTTATTTCACAGAGCTTGCGTGCTACGCTCTTTGTCTAGCCTGTCTTTCAGATGGTCCAAAAAGAGCTTGGTTCGCGTGTGCGAGTAATCAAGCTTAGGGTAGTACGCGTAAACCATCACTTCGTCGGCGGTAATATTTGGCAATACTGGAACTAATGTCCCTTGCTTTAGATCCTCTTTGATCATCGCTTTGATGGTTAACAGTACGCCCATTCCTCGCTTCGCAGCATGAAACAAAGCCTCTGGATTGGTGGTCGCAAAGTTACCATTGAGGGTGATGCGTTGCCCTTTGGTGAGTGTGACTTCTCGGGTAGGGCGCTCTCCCCAAATCAAAGAGTTGTGTTGTTCTAAGTCCTGCTCGTTGGCGGGGTAACCATGTTTAGCTAAATAGCTTGGCGCTGCATAGAAGCTGGCTTTGTGTTCAAACAGCGGTGTTTTCTTGAAGCTTAAGGAGTTGAGCTGTTCCAGTTCACGACTGATCACCAGATCTAAGCCCAGTTCAGGTAATTGGCCTGGCGTGGTCGTGATCAGCTGCACCTTAATATCAGGGTATTTTTCTAAGAAGTCGTCCATGTATTGCACCAGAAACTTAGAGCCAACCGCAATCGTAGCGCCAATCTTTAATAGGCCTGCTGGGGTTTGGTTAACCGAGCGAGTCTCATCAATAATGGACTGCCAATTGTCGAGCTGATCCTTGGCTCGCAGGTAAAAGAGCGCACCTGCTTCGGTTTGGCTAATCGAGCGAGTCGTTCGCTTTAACAGTTGGGTGCCGATGCGCTCTTCTAACCAGTTCACTCTTTTACTGATCGCCGAGCTGGTGGTGTTCAGCTTTCGAGCAGCACCATTGAAGCTGCCTTCTTCGACTACTCTGACGTAGCTTTTTACGTTAAGAATCCAATCCATATTATTTCCTGTTGGGACTTAATAAAATTCCAATTTAGCTAATTATCAATTATTGGTTTTGAATGTAAACTCGTCTAATGAACAAATATCAAACGAATAGGGAATTTTTTGAGCCAATCGACCTTTAAAAAAACACCGTTACTCTTAGCAATGATGATTATTGCTACGGGGCAGGTGGGTGTGAGCATCTACTTGCCAGCATTACCGTTAATTGCTTCTGATTTAAGTGCTACTCAAGTAGATGTACAGCTTCTCGTCACGCTGTTTCTGGTGGGTTTTGGCTTGTCTCAGCTATTTTACGGACCGATGTCCGATGCGGTGGGAAGAAGACCTATCTTCTTGTTAGGTCAGGGTGTTTATTTGATTGGTACAGTCGTTTGTGTTGTGTTTTCTGACGATATGACGGCGCTAGAAGTTGGTCGCTTGCTGCAAGGTTTAGGGGCGGGTAGTGCCTCGGTTCTTGGGCGAAGTGTGCTTCGTGACAGCTATGATGGTTCACAGCTTACCAAAGCGTTGTCTTATATCTCTATCACCGCTTCGATCATGCCGATCATTGCGCCGGTATTCGGTGGTTGGATTTCATTTCACCTCGGTTGGCAGGCGGTGTTCCTGTTCGTTTTATTGTATCTACTAGCGATATTCACACTGGGTTACTTTGTTCTGCATGAAACTTTGCCATACGGAAAGAGCCGCTTTGATGCGTGCCAAGTGGTGAAGAACTACGGACGCTTGTTGACCAATCGCCAAGTGTTGACCAGTGCCAGTTACAACTGGATGAGCTACATGGCGAGTTTGGTATCTTTATCGCTGTTTCCATTCTTAATGCAAGAGCAATTGGGGCTGACCGCCGCTGAGTATGGTTCATTGATGATTGTCCCTTCGGCAGGCTTACTGATAGGTAGCGTCGCTTTAAACTTACTCAATCGTAGGTTTAGTACGCCCCAACTGATGAGCCTAGCTATTTTGATTATCTTGGCATCGGGAACTTGGCTTCTTACTCATGAGTTATCCATCTTTAACTTAGTTTGGGCGTTTACTTGGTTGGCGATAGCACAAGGCATTTCGTTCCCATTATCAATCAGCATGTTATTAGAACCTCATAAGAAGCAAGCGGGCGCAGTATCGGCATTGTCGGGCTCTATTCAGATGTGTTTAGCGGGTTTATTGGGTGGGTATCTAGTAGAGAGTTGGGTCACGACTCATCTACAGTTAGGCGTGTTCTACCTCATTATTGGCGCAGCCATGGGCGGAGTGCTTTGGTCTTCAACCAAAATGAACAACAAAGGCGATACTGTTGAAGTGGAATATAGCTAAACACTAAATTCACTATCGTTTAACGCACCATCGTTAATACGTTGTATTTGTGCTGATGGTTTTCTACAATGCTTCGGTCCATTGAATAGGTAAAAACAAAATGCAGCAAAATGAATTTGAAGTACTGGTAAAAGCTATCTGCGCACTAGATGGCCTGCCTCAAGCGCTTGAGCTATTGAAATCCAATGAGGATACAGAAGTCGCTGAGGCTGCTGCATCACTGACTGGTCAATTTGCACTTGCTGAAGTGGAAGGCGAAAAGCGTATTTACCACGTGACGCTTCAAGAAAATGAACAAGGCGAAGAGCAAGAGTACATCGAACATGTCATGAATGAAGGCGATGACTTAATCAAATTTGCAGCTTGGTTCTTTGAAACGATGTTTGAATTGAAGCAAAAAGACACATACCAAATTGCCGGTAAAACTTACAGACAGCCAAAGCGTAGCTAGGTTTCTAAGTAAAGCATTTTAGAAAGCAGCTCTCTTGAGCTGCTTTTTTGTATAAGTGTCTAAACCATGTCTTAGATTGTTATTAGGAATGGAGCATTAAGCTCAAACCAGAATTTAGGTTAACTCATTGATATACATATACAATGCTGATTAGCACAGAGACAAAATTAGGCTAATTGCAAATGAATGCTTAATATTGCATTAAAGTGTGATTTAGATCTTGTTTTTGGGCGTTTTAAGTGTAGAATCCGCGCTAAAGAAAGTTGATTATGTGCGGAGATAAGCATGAATTACGAACTAGGCCACGCATACCTTGGTCAAATGGCAGCAAAAAACATGATGCACGAAGCATTGTACGGCACTTCAAAGCCAAAGAAACCATCGTTCTTTAAGCGAATGATGAAGAAAATGGCTAAATAAGCATTTTCAAAAACGGAATTTTAAAAGGCCTTAAACTCGATGAAGTTTAAGGCCTTTTTCGTTTTAGCGATTGGTGAAAGTTATCGCTTTGTTTTGTTGTGGATGGACACAAAAAATACCAATTAAGCTTCTGACTAATGGCTTTTAATGAACTCAGCCAGCAGATTGATTGGATAAGTCGACCACATTATTAGGGATGCTATCTAAGCCATTCTCTTTCATCCACGCTTCTAAGTTATCGGCACCACCGATGTACTTACCATCAAGCCAGATCTGCGGGACGGTGACCGGTGTTTTCTCACCAATGTGTGCTTTTACCTCTGGAATCATACGGTACAAAGCGGCGCTGTCTTTTACGACATCGTGGTATTGGTATTCAACACCCGCTTCATCCAGCATTTTCTTCGCTTTAACACAGAATGGGCAGGTCGCCTTACCATAAACGATGTTGCCTTTTAGGCTGTCTCGTTTGGTCCACTCTTTGATCACGGATTGAACTAACACACCGCGGTTAAGCGCTTCGCCTTGGCTTACAACCTTGCCTTCAACAACAAGGATTGGAGCATGCCAAGAGCCCAGTTTTAGAGGCTCCCACCAGTGAGACAACCAATCTTTCACTTCCAGTTCGACATCGACATCTGATAACTCATTCTCAAAAGTATCCTTAAGAATGTCTTTGGTAAGGGTAC
This sequence comes from Vibrio sp. 10N.261.52.C11, assembly GCF_041471405.1. NCBI lineage: Bacteria > Pseudomonadati > Pseudomonadota > Gammaproteobacteria > Vibrionales > Vibrionaceae > Vibrio > Vibrio sp. 10N.261.52.C11. The sequence continues at coordinate 26,778 of NZ_JBFROI010000041.1, read as the reverse complement.
ATTCCCCACATGGGATATTAACTTTAAATGGACCCCAACTGCCTGCCCAACGGTATAGTGTAATCTTGACTGGTTTCTTCATGGTTACGGCCTCGTTTGAATTCTCTTATCCATATAGAACGGACAGTTGAACTATTTATTTCACTAACCCTAAACTTTCTTCAGTTTTGACGGCTTTTTCGTTTCCCAGTGCGTTATAAATGCGACTGACGCAATAATAATAGCAGCCCCTAGCCATAAACGACCCGGTGGAACCCAGCTAAATACAATCCAACCTGCTAGGACATTTAGCGGTAATTTTGCGTGGTCAAAAGGTTGTACGAATGAAGCATCAGCGACTGAGTAGGCTTTTACAATTGCCCATTGAGCGAGTGCCGTCATAACACCGATGACAATTAAGATAGCCCAAATCGTACCGCCGCTTGGAGTCTGCCAATCTGGCGCAGCAAGTAGGATGTTAAATGGCGTAATCAATAGCAAAAGGTAGACCACCATGGTTGAAGGACTGTCTTGTGAAGAGAGCTTTTTCACCATTAGTGAGTAGCATGCCCAAAAGAAAGCGGCGCCAATCGGTAGTAGCGTTGCCCAGTTAAAGTCTTCAGCCCACGGCTCTAGAATCACCATCGCACCCACGAAGCCTGCTAAGGTCGCGCCCCAGCGAGCAGCCCCAACTTTCTCTTTTAAGAAAAGCCCTGAACCAATGGTTGCAAACAATGGCGATGTCATGAGAAGGGCAATGCCTTGCCAAATTGGTACTGGGTAAGCCAGTGCCCATATCCAAAGTTGAATACCAATAACAGACAAGAAGACACGGAATACGTGCAATTTGAGGTTGTCGGTTTTTAGTGCGCGACGAATGCCCAGCGTTTTCAGATAAGGAAGAATAGCGAACAACGCGATGGCGTATTGAATGACGGCAACAGTGGTAGAAGTAAGTCCGAAATGAATGCTAGCAATTTGAGTTAGGCTGTTAATAACGGCAAAGGCTAGGCCTGCGGTTAGCATCCAGCTAGCGCCTTGGATCGGATGGTGTTGTGACATGATGCTTCTAATTATTTGATGTGGTACACCTATGATACGGATTTAGCACCACTTAACCAGAAAAAGCATTGATGAAGTCAGTCAGAATATTTGAATATGAAAAAAGGTTGAGCTATTGCCCAACCTTTTAGTCTGTATCTAAAGTCGATTTAGATTAGAAGTCGTAACGGATGCCCGCTTGTAGTTGGTCATCTTTATTGTCTCGCTGTTCAAACTTGTAACCAGCATATGTGCGAATGTGGCCGTTAAACTTGTACACCGCTTCAATAGCAAAGTTATTTGCTTCTTCGTCAGCCGCTTTATCGAACTCGCCGTAGTTGTATACGCCAATTAGTGATAGCTGTTTAGTTGCTTTGAAGATAGCTGAAAGCTCGTAGCCTGTGTAATCTTTATCTGCAACTGAAGCCATTGTGTATAGACCACCAACCGTAAACGCATCCATAGAAAATTGAGCTACAAGGTTGATTTGATCGTCATCGAAGTTACCATTCTTTTGAGAAACATAACCCGCACCAAGGTCAAAAGCGCCTAGGTTATACATAGCAGCAAGGCCAAAACTATCTGCATCTTTTTCATTTGCAGCGATGTAGTTAGCTTGTACCGTCAACGCGTCAAACTCGCCAGAGTAAAGGAAGTTATTCTCACGCTTATCTTTGTTGCCATCAACGGCATCAGCAGCATCTGCACCAAATGTTGCCATTGTATCTGTAATGTCAGTCAGCATTACCTGTGAAGAATCTTGCTTACCGTATGAGAACTCACCGAATTTGGTTCCTAAACCTGCGTAGTAGTAGCGATTGGTAAGAGATTCATTTTCAATTTTTACAGTATTGCCACTTCCGTCTTCGAACTCTGTTGTTGATGCGCTAGTGAACTCTGCTTCATACTTACCGAATCCATATAAACCATCAGAAAGTTCAGATTTACCTGAAATATTCACACGAGCTCGTGACTTGTCTTTGAAAGAACTGTCAGATGCGCTTTCGTTGTTGTCAGATACGTTGAAACGAGCCTCCGCACGACCGCCAATTTTAAGTTCTGTACCATCAGAGCTGTAAACTGTTGCTGCTAGAGAAGAACCTGAAACTAGTGCTGCTACCACTGCAGAAGCTAGAACTGCCTTTTTCATAATCACTTACCTTGTATTTTAAAATCCGTGAGCAATGTGCTCTCCGTTTCGATATGAAGCTAATTTAGAGCAGCTAAATTAAGCTTTCATTTCTATAAAATTACATTTTCGTGAATAGGGAACTTTTTAAGTGTTGATTTTATTGCACTTTCATTTCAATAGACTGAGTGGTTTGTGAATGGTTATATAACTTATCGGTTCTTAAGTGCAGACTTTCACAAGCTTTTATTTAGGGGAAGTGATGATGATATGCGTGAGTATTATGGGAAAGTCAGAGCTTGTTCATCTTATTAACTGTTTGTACTGATTAAGATATCCTCTATGATGCAAAAACTTAGAAGAGAATAGATTTTGCTCAACAAGATGGAGACGTTGGATGAAAACAGAGTACTTAGGCGATGTTTTACAAGGTAGGCAGGTTATTGGCTCCTTGAATGTTGAAGACCTACCCGTTGGAGAGCACCAGTTTTGGTTTCAAGTAACCAGTGATGGGCTAGGGCAACCCAAGAACATGCCGGTTTCTGTTTTCAAAGGCAGTCAAGCAGGTCCTAAGTTGATGATCACCGCTGGTATTCACGGTGATGAGCTCAACGGTGTGTTGGCTGCTCAGCAAATTATCAGAGACTTAGTCGGTAAAACTCTCAAAGGCACGGTCACGATAGTGCCTACTGTGAACTTGTCGGGTTTGCTTAACCACAGCCGCGATTTTATCTCTTCGGATCCGGGCTCTTGCCCTGCCAACCTTAATCGACTCTTTCCGGGTGATGCGAATGGCTTAGCGGCAGAGCGCTTTGTTGCGTCTTTGTGGGATCGCTTACTCAAACACAATGCGACATTCGCCGTTGACCTACATACCCAAACTCGTGGCGCGGTCTACCCACTTTATGTTTTTGCTGACTACCGAATTGAACAATGCCTTGAAATGGCAAGGTTGATGACGCCAGATTGTGTTCTCAATGATCCGGGCGACCCAGGTATTCTCGAAACGGTTTGGAATCGAAGTGGAATTCCTAGCATTACGGTGGAAGTGGGGATGGGTAAGTTTACTCAGCCTGATATGATTCAACGAGCCGTGGACGGTGTTTTTAATATGCTGTCTTATTATGAAATGTTCGAGGTTGAAATAAATCATCCCGAGAAAATGCAGCTGCCGAGTATGGATTGGATAGAGGGTAATGATGTGGTTTCTATCCGCGCTGATATTGGTGGTTTCGTATTGCCGCAGGTTGAGCTTCTGCAGAGCGTAGAACAAGATGATCTGTTGGCCATTCAATATGACGCTTTTGGTAATGAGTGTCGCCGTTATCACGCGCCGTCTGCCGGACGTGTCCTTAGCTATAACGTGGATGCGCTAAGGGAGCCGGGTGCGCTTGTTTGTCGCTTGCTGAGTTAAGGCTCAGTCGGTTGGACGTTTCCGTGTTAATGCACTGTGTTGTTATCTAAAACACGTAAAAAAAGACCGAGCTAGGCTCGGTCAAAGGACAGTTGTCTAGAGTAAGCACGTCTTGGACTCATCGAGAGAACTGCTTTTAGAGTAGCGAGGCTAGATTAAGAATCCATTGCAAGATAGTGACACTTCGACTGCTTTTCTATTTCAAAAATAATATTGAAAACATTATCTTAAACTCATCAAAAACCCGACTGCGAGTTACGCGAGTCGGCTTTTTATTACTTCTCTTTTGAATCTTTATCTCTATCTACACTCGATTAAAAAGCGTCATCCACGACCTCTTTTAATCGGTCGTAAGGCACATATCCTGGTAAAACATTTCCGTTCATCATCATGGTTGGAGTGCCCGTTAAGCCGAGTGCACTGAACGTTTGATGGTTAGTGGTTAGAACCTGGTTTTGTTCTTGAGTTGTTTTTAGTTCCGCCTCTGTTCCCGTCTTCTTGGCAACGGCTTCTAGTGAGCTTTTCGAGTGAATACCGCTTTTCGCCATCAGCAATCTATCAACTTCAGGGAATGCTTCTGGGTTATCTTTCCATACTTTCATCGCGTATAGCGCCGCGTTGGTGTCTAGCCCCGCAACTTGTTGTTGCTTAAACGATAAGTACACGTTGATCACTTTAATGTCGCTGTTTTCAGAGGCTAATTGAACCAAGCCTTTTTCCAAGCGCTTACAGTAAGGGCAGTTATAGTCGGTAAAGTTAATGATGACCGATTTACCATCTGGATTGCCAAGGATCGGGTGAGCGTCATTGTTGTATAACCAATCATGGCTTTCCGCTTGGGCTTTCTTCGCTTGCTCTTGACCTGCTACGTACTGCTCTAAACTGGTATGCAATCCAGAGATCGTCGATGGATTTTCCTTCAGGAATTGATTAATTTCTTCAAGTTGTTGAGTTTGTTCTTTGTTTAATTCTGCGAAGGCATTAGTACTCATTAATGAGCCTATAATCAGTGCGCTTATCAGATGCTTTTTCATGTTGTCTTTTCTCAAATTCGTGATAATCGTGAGCGCTTATTAGGTTGCGCTCACATTAATATTGTTTGTTAAACTGGCTGAGTCGGTTTATTCACTTAGCTTTGCTCTGTTTTTCTTTGTGAGCGATTTAGGCAAAGTAGGTTCTTAACCACAGGCCGATAGGGGATGTAACGCCGGTTGCGATACTGCTAATCTTTCCATCTTTGATGATGACAATACTTGGCGTGACATTGACTCCCCAACTTCTGCTGATCGATCCAGAGAGATCATTGATCACAGGGAAGTCATACTCTTTCGCCTCTAAGTAGCGCTGGACACGTTCGTCTGGACCAGACGATAGAGCGACCGAAACCACCTGATGGGAATCACTGAAGCTATTAACCGTCGGGCTTACAAATTTGCAGGCACCACACCAAGTCGCCCAAAAATAGACAATGACTGGCTTACCATTTTTGCTTAGCTCGATAACATCAATATCTTCGCCTTGGAGCGATTGACCCACAATTGGAATCGCATCGCCCTGAGGCATGCTTCTGCTGTGATAAAAGTCCATGGCAAATGAAACCACGCCAACGATCAATATCATTGAAACCAGTTCCTTTCCCCACTTCTTAAGACGACTTGGCTTTTTGGCCTCACCCTTTACAGCGTCGTCTTCAATCGTGCTAGATTTATCTTCATTGTTGGGAGTCTTCATCAGTTATCTCGCAGCGTCGATGGCTTGAACGACAGTGTCACTGTTGAGAATGACAGGCAGTGGAATACCGCTTTTATAGCTCGGGCCGTAGACGATATTAAATGGCACACCAAATCGCCCATTACTTTGTAAGTATTGAGTGACACTTTCACTTGGTGTTGTCCAATCACCTTTCATCAAAACAATGTCTTCTTGCTGTAGGTGACTGTAGACAGGGTCTTGAAGGATGACGCCGATCTTGTTGGCTTTACAAGTGATACACCAATCAGCAGTCACATCAACAAACACCGTTTTGCCTTCATCAACGAGCTGAGGGATTTGCTTCGCATCCAGCTTTTGCCAAGCGAGATCGTCAACAATCGGAGTCGCCCAGTTATCAGCGGTGACACTACCGACGATCAATGCAGCACCAAACACCAAGGTTGTGGTTGCGACGATAGGAATAAGCACCTTGCGACCCAACTTACGGCCAATCCAAATCAATACTGAAATCACGATAAATAGCGACAGCAGGATAGTTGGGAATTTACCAATGAATGGGCTAAGGAGGCTTGTTAGCCATAGGCTGGTAATGAACATCATTAAGCCAAATACCAGCTTAACTTTGAACATCCACGCCCCAGGCTTTGGAAGCAATTTGGTTAGGCTTGGGAATAGCGCAAAGATCAACCAAGGCGCACTCATACCGATACCAAGCGTGATGAAGATAGCCCATAACTCTTGGTAGCTTGCTCCAAGTGCATACGCGACAGCGGTTCCTAGGAATGGCGCGCTACACGGCGTTGCTAACAGCGTTGCAAACATGCCTTGAACAAAGTGGCCTGAATGTGAGTCATCGCCTTTGGTTGCCATCCAGGTGTTTAAACCTGATGGTAGTCTGAATTCGAATAACCCAAGCAGGTTAATCGAAAACAGCAAAGTGATGATCAGCATGAACCCGATGAACCAAACATTTTGGAACTGGATTCCCCAGCCAATTGCATTACCACCCATTTTTAGAGCGGTCATACCTAGGGCTAACAGCGCAAATGACGTAATGACACCAGAAGCAGACGCTAAGAATGAGAGTCGGATATGACGATTAGATGCCCCTTGGTTTTGAATGATGCTGTTTAACTTCATTCCTAATACTGGCAACACACATGGCATGATGTTGAGGATCAAACCACCAATTAAGGCAAAACCGATCATCGCAGTAAAACCGTTACTGTTTTCTTGATAAGCGATTGGTTTTGACCCAACTTGAGCTGTCATCTCTTCGGCAAAGTTTGTGTCTGAAACGGTGACACTCACGTTACGGTCCGTTAAGTCGACTTCACCTATCCAGTTGCTCACATCAAATACGGCCGTCATTGTATTGTCTGTTATGTGGACGCTTGGTTGAGAGAAGAAGTCATCAATCACTTCTTGCCCGTCAATCAACACCATTGGCTTATCCCAACCATCTTTGCTTGTCAGCTGAGTAACCAATTGCTGCTTGCTCTTATCCCAAAACAAACCGTTCACCGAAGTGCGGTTAGCTTCTCGTGGCGACTGGCTCATGCCTTGGTTGAACAAGAACATCGCTTCTTCATCGAGCGCTAAAGTTTGTGGGTCAATCGGCAGTTCGATATCGTAATCGGTTAACACACAGATATTGGTACACGACGGAAATGTAAACGATGCCCTGAATATCGCAGGCTTCGTGTTGTCTTTCAGGGATAAAGTGACAGGAAAGCTGACATGTTTTTTGTAGCCTAACGTCATGACGTCAAGCTGCTCGTAGTATTTAGGTATCGGCCAGTGCCACTCTACTGACTCAATGTTTGTTGAACCAGACCAGTCCCAGCTTGGCGGAATGCCACCTTCGCCTGGGCTGCGCCAATAGGTTTTCCAGTCGCCGTCGAGCACGACATCGAGCACGGTTTGGATCTTAGAGCCGTCATCCGACTGTTCACCCGTCGACATCATTCGCATTTTAACAGGCGGATGCTCAGGCACACTAAGCCAGCCCGTTGTCTGTGCCAAGGCGGTAAATGACGTCATAACCAAAAGGGCAGTGACTAAGGTTTTCGCGCATGTACGCATAGAGAATGCCAATGAATCGACAAACTTAGTTAGTAGTGTGTTGTACACAAATGTATCTCCAAAAAATAAATAAAAGGGTGTAGTAGCCCGGTTATTTACTCTCTAAATATACAGTGCTTTAGATGCAATCGGTGTTTTGTCGGTCGAGTAGAGCGATGATTGTCTCTAGATAATCTCGAGATGTGAGGAGGTAAGTTAAACGCAACAGCAATAATAAGTACGAATGGGATCAGCCAGCCGGTTTTTGGGGCGGCAAAGGTCAGCATTTTTGAACTTAGGCTGCATGAACTTGAATTGGGGGACGTTAACATTTTTGAGGCTTCTAAGCCGAAAACACTGGCGTATAGAGTGGCCATTTTTTCTGAAGAAGCGATGTCGGTTTGAGGGTTACTGGTTTCTGTATGAGTTTGTGCGCCAACTAGGACTGATTGACCATTAGCGGATGCAGATAACGATACTTTCTTTACGGCCAGAGTGCTCGCCAGACAAGTTACGATAACCAGTCCGGTAAGGAAGAGCGCCCAAAGCGAATGCTTTTGTCGGCGGTTCTTTGTGGATAAGAAAAGTAGTGATGTGTTCAGCAAATTAGTCAGTAATCAAATTTGTTATTAGTTAAAGCCAGCTCATTGAATTGTGGCTAGCTTAGATAAGTTCTCTTCGCGCCACAAGTCATAAAATGGTTAAAGTGAAACTATGTATAAATGCGGGAAACGGCAGATACACGATAAAAGACGCATAAACACCAATTCACGCGAATACGACATTGAGCTGTAGCTAAAGTTCACAACAACTGAAAGTTATCGCTAATTATTCTGTATTGAGTGGTTTATTAACTATCAGGACGGGACAGGCGATACAAAAAAGCCCAACAGATCGTCAGTGAACGTGTTGGGCTTTAATCATTGGTGCTATTGGAAAGGCTTAGTGAGTGCGGCGAGGGCCGTTACGTACCAAGTCTTTACCGTTATCAAACACCTCTTTGGTGATCCAGCGAGCAAGCAGAACTTTATGGCTGCTATTGAATACAGCAACGAAGTGACGACCATCTGAATTATTGGTTGCCATGCCTACACCTTCAACGCCTTCAAGGCCTAAACCGCCAGCTTCCACTGAAATTAGGAATTGCTCTAGTTCTTCTAGAGACTCAATAATATCAAGTTCGTTGTTCATTTTTATGCTCTCTTGCTGTGAGCCAACATCGTATTTAGGGCGCTTTAGTGCTGTGCTCGAATGAAGATATTGGCTGTTGTTCTTTGTTGGATGCGTACTCTACAGGTCATAAGAGGGGATTGGAACTCTCAAATATTAGAAGCAGGCTGATAATTTGCGAATTTTTAACATAACATACGTTTAAATGCTTGTTATCCATATTCTTTTTACTACTATTTATAGGGTCAATTTAGACAGTGATAGGAATTAATATGATGAAGGTTTGGCGTTGTCTATTGTTAATGTTGGCGTTTGTCGCATTTGGAAGTTATGCGCAGAGCGTTGAGAAAATCGCAGAAGTACAAGATCAGTTAATGCTCGATCTAGCAACATTAGAAACGGCGCATGATGCTGAGAAGCCCTTTCTTGAAGATATCTTAAGGCGTAAGAATCAGGGCCTACGCGAAGAGATTTTTTCACAGCTATCGTCAGATAAAAAAGAGGGGCTGGATGTCACTCTTGCTCAGCAGGTCGAACTGCTACAAAAATTGCTGTCGTTGAATGAAACTAAAATCGTTTCAATGAGTAAAGAAAACCGTTCCGCTGAAGGTGACGCTAAAAAACGCCTTGAATTGCGTATTCAAAAACGAATCGGAATGATGGATGTCTATTATCAGCAGCTTGCTAAGACCTTAAATTGGTCGAAAGAGCGTGGTGTTGATGTTGCTGTTCCTGAAGGTGAGCTCAAAACGGCACTTGTTTCTCGTTCTCAATATCTTACTAATGCAATTCTATACACGGATACACAACGTCAAGATTTAGAACGCCGGTTATCTTATGTAAGTGAAGAAGAGAAAGCGACGATTAAAACTGAGCTTGAACGCTTCAGTGAGCGAACTAGCGTTATGGTCGCGAGCTTAGAAGAAACCATCACGCTAATGGAACCGTTTGGCGTGGATGTGACTTCGTACAAACGTGTTTTGCTAGCGACGACAGGTGACATTAACGCCGATGTGTTGGATGTTGATGTTGCACTGGAGCTGTTGGATGGTTGGCTTCGTTCGTTCAGTTCATGGGCTTTTGAAAATACCCCTTCTTTTATCGTTAAACTTGCTCTGTTTCTCGGTATTTTGTATGTAACTCGCCTTATTGCTAACGTGGCTCGCAAAACCGTTCGTAAGAGTGTTTCGCACTCTAAAATGGACTTCAGTGTATTGATGCAGGACTTCTTTGTATCCATCGCATCTAAAGCGGTCGTGTTTATTGGTTTGCTTATCGCACTGTCTCAAATAGGGATAGAGCTAGCACCTCTTCTTACTGGTTTCGGTGTAGCCGGTGTCATCATTGGTTTCGCATTGCAAGACACACTATCTAACTTTGCATCGGGTTTGATGATCTTGATCTACCGTCCTTATGACGTCGGTGACATGGTTAAAGTGGCAGGCGTGCAAGGCACGGTAAAAGACATGAGCTTAGTATCGACGACTGTTCAAACCATTGATAACCAACGCTTGGTGATCCCAAACAACAAGATTTGGGGTGACGTGATCAACAACATCACGGCAGAACGTGTAAGACGTGTTGATATGGTTTTCGGTATTGGTTATTCAGATGATATCGATAAAGCGAAAGCGGTATTGAACGACATCATTCTTGCGCACCCTCTAGTACTGAAAAAACCGGAGCATATGATCAAGCTTCATACCTTGAATACGTCTTCTGTTGATTTTGTCGTCAGACCTTGGGTTAAGACCGATGACTATTGGGATGTGTATTGGGATGTGACGGAAACCGTGAAGAAACGCTTCGATGAAGAAGGTATCACGATCCCATTCCCTCAACGAGATGTGCATATTTACAATCACGAAGAGAGCTAAGCGAAAGAGCTAGTACGAAAAGCGATTTCGAATAGAGCTATTACGAAAAAAGCTAAGCATGGCTTAGAGCCATCATTCTTAATGTGATATCAAATGGACGCTGAATAAGCGTCCATTTTTATTGGCTTCCGTTTATATTGAGCTTCATTCTTTTATGTCACTCAACCGCCTTAGAATTACGTTATGATGGGGTAGGCTTAGTTTGGACAGTTGAAAGCGAATGGATGATTCACAGCAAAAAACGAATAGTAGAAATACAACGGTAAGAAAAGCAACACGAATTGAAAGCGTCATGAACTCTGCAATGTGGCACCTAACCCAGAGAGATATGACGGAAAGCGAGTTGGTTGCGAAGCTCAAAGTGAAAACCGACAATCAAGAATGGATCGATGAAACTCTAGGGACACTGAAAGGCTTCGGGTATCTCAAGTCTGACCAAGTGTTTGCAGAACAATTCGTGGAACAAGCTTTTTCTGGTGAATTCGGTTCTCGATATATTGTCGAAAAATTGAAGAAGAAAGGCCTGACCGATTCAGTGATTTCTGATGCAATCCATAAAGTGTCCTTCGAAAAGTCTATTGATGAACAAACCATCTTGATAGACCGAATCAACCACTACTACTCAAGCTTTACCATGAGCCGTGAAAAGCTGGTTGCGACACTGCAAAAGCGTGGTTTTAGCTATCAACAAGTTAAGGTAGCGATTGACCAGCACCCACAAGCGCATCAACTGAAAAGTAATATTCAAATTAAGGCCGAGAAAGCCGATTTGGAAAAAGAGGTGCTCAAGTATGCTCGTAAAGGCAAGGGACTGACTGCCATACAGCAAGAACTGAGACAACGACAAATCGACACCAGTGAGCTGTCATCGCTCATCGACCGATTGATTAATGAAGAGCAGCTAGATTTCTATTCTTCTTGTTTAGAACAGTTGCAGAAGAAGTCTTATGACCTAAACGATCATAAAGAACGCTCTAAGGCTTACGCGATGCTAAGTCGAAAGGGGTTCTCTTCTGACGAGATCAAATTTGCATTGAGTGAAGATAACGAATAACTAAGCCGGAAAAATTTCCTATTGTAGTATGTTGGTTTGTCCTAAGTAACTATTGGACAATACTTTGTTAGATTAATTGCTTTAACAAGAGTGCAATATATAAGAATAAGTAACTTGAAATCTGATTTGTGCAGACTACCCCAAGATTCTAATACTCACTATTTTTCATTTATTTTTTGACTACTGTAGACTTTCTTCAAACCACCTACTTCCTATACTCACAGATATTGTGGGACATTAAAGGATCAATATATGAACCGAGTTTACTCACTTGCATTAATAGCGAGCTTAACCATGAGTCCAATTTCTCTTGCTGCTGAACAAGCGGATGTGATTATCACTAACGCCAAGATTTACGGTTACGACGATGCAGATGCTATCGCGATTTACGATGGTAATATTGTGTATGTTGGTAATACACCCGAAGTCAATGCCTATCGGACCTCGACAACTAACATTATCAATGTTGAACAAGCTTTTGTGATGCCGGGTTTTATCGATAACCACAACCATGTGTTTGAAGCGGCTTCGGAGGCAGGGGGCAATTGTGAGCTGAATATGGATGCTTCACTGGAAGAGCAGATCCCCTATCTAAAAGCGTGTCGTAAGCAAGCTAAGTCGAACGAATGGCTAATGGGTTATGGCTTTTCTCTTGATGCAATCCTAAGTGAAGACAACCGTTATACACCTTTAGAAGTGATTGACCGTATTTTCCCGGATCAACCAGTGGTGATTATGGAGCAGACTTCCCACTCCATGTGGGTGAATTCAGCAGCCCTTAAGCAAGCAGGCATCTCCAAACACTCCCAAGAACCGCAAAGCGGCAAGATTCTTAAAGACGATGAAACTGGAGAACTCAATGGCATTTTGCTTGATAATGCGGGCGATATTGTTATGGAGATGGCATGGAACAGCTTAGAGAGCCAATTTGATCAAAGTTACGAAGGCTTAATGGCAGGCCTTGAAGAAGCGGCCGCTCATGGTATAACCACAATTGGTGACGGTCGATTATATTGGAAACGTGGCTGGTATGAAGTGTGGAAACAAGCTGAAGAAAAAGGAAACTTAACGGCTCGTGTATCGCTTCGCCCGTGGATTTACCCGGCCGACTCCATGGAACCCCAGCTTACATTTTTAAAGAAAATTCAATCCAGCGACAAATCTCGTTTGCTACTGGTGGATCAGGTGAAAATGTATAGCGATGGTATTTTCATTAACGGAACTGCAAAAACACTGGCTCCGTATCTAGACACCTATATTCCTGACGAGCCATACGGCATCAACTATATTCCACCGCAGCAAATGAAAATCTGGCTTGATGAGTTAAATCAAATTGGTTATAGCGCTCATATTCATGCTATAGGTGATGGAGGTATTCGTGAGTCACTGAATGCTATCGAATATGTTCGCAGTCAAGGCGCAGATAAACCTTATACACTAACTCATGTGGAGCTGGTGAACTCAAAAGATGTCCCGCGTTTTGCCAAGCTGAATGTAACGGCAGATTTTCAGGTTGGCTCTGATTATGTGGCTTACCATGATCACAAATGGGCAGAAGTTTTTCTTGGTGCTAAACGCACCAGAGCCATGATGAACCTGAAAGCCATCTTTGATACAGGGGCTAACGTCTCTTTGAGTAGTGACTGGAATGTGCATGATATCAATCCGTTAGTTGGTATCGCCAATAGCCTTAAAATGGGTAAAACGGGATTGCCGGATATTCATTCAGCGATTGATGCTTACACAACCAACGCCGCAGAAAGTTTGGGAATCAGTGATATTACAGGTTCGATAGAAATCGGAAAATCAGCAGACTTTGCCATTTTGGAACATGATATTACCCGCTTGCGGGTAGGTGAGATTGCCGACACTAAGATCTTAATGACAATGTTACAGGGTGATATAGTTTTCGACTCAGAAGAGTAACTAAAAAGGTGCAGGATGTTTCCGGCACCTTATTTTTTCCACGGAGGTAAGAGTGCTACGTAAACGTTTCTATATTGAAGTGAGCCTGAAACAACTAATACTGCTGGTGATCCTTGTCCCGGTACTGTTTAGCTGCACCTTCGATAGCATGCGCGATATGGAACATGGTAATCAGTCGGCGATTTTAGCCGTTATTGGGCTCATGATGGCTGCTGGTATTATTGGCGTGTTTGAAGCGACATACCAGAAAACTCAGCTTGCTAATCAGATTCAGCGAATTCTGGTTCACTTCACTAAGCTACTTCTCTTTACTGGTATTTCTGAGCTTATGATCTTGGCGATAGCGGCTATTGGCACCACATCAACGGTATGGGACGATCCATTGCTATGGGCGCTATTACCTATTTACGCCTCCCTGTATATCTATGATTGGTGGGATGCGCTTATCGCAGCGTCTGACTAATTCGCTACTTGTATTGGTGTTTCTGGGGCAGAAGATGGTAGTGTTTAAAGGCTTTAATTACCATACTCCCACTTTCAGAAAGGGTTAGTCCGTTGCGCCAACACAGCTCAACTTTTCGGTCAATGCCAGAGAGTTCGAAGTCGCATTTGAGAGCAACCAGTAGGCCGTTTTCGATTTGCGTGCTAACACACTCCTCTGGTAAAAACGCAAATCCCTTATTGTGTTTGAGCATAGCTATGAGGGGATCGATATCTGAGAACACACAGTAACACGGGCTAAAACCATCGTTGTCTTCGCTACTTACTTCACCCCATACTAACTCGCGGTATTCACTCAAGTCCTTACTGGTAACGTGAGATAACTGAGCCAGTGGATGGTCAGGACTACAGACTAGAATTTCTCTATAGTACCCTAGACGGCAATAATCGAAATGTTTGTGATGAATAGTTTCCGACTCATGGGTAATTATGACATCTACATGACCATCGCCTAAGTCTTGCTCCAGTTGGGTTCTTTCATCGCGATAGACCTCAACACTCAAATGGGGTAAATCTAAAACAGAGGCTAGAGGTTGCGTAAACACAATGTCAGGGATGTAGTTTTCAATCCCTATGGTCAGTACAGTCGGCTCATTTTGCATAAGCATTTCAGCACCTTGGACAAACTTATCAAGGTGGCTCAGTGTATGAGTAAGATGGGGAAGTAAACGTTCCCCGTCTTTACTCAAAGTGGTTTTATTTCCTGTTCGGTCAAAGAAGTTAACCCCCAGATCGATTTCCAGATCAGAAATCCATTGACTAACCTGAGATTGCTTTTTACCCAGTTTACGTGCCGCGGCAGAAATCGATCCAGTTTCTACGGCTAATAACAGTGCTTTTAGATGAAGTGTGTTCATAGACCAATACTTAGAGTTGATGGTGCTTTGACTAATTCCAGTATGTATTAAATGCGTGACTCATTTCTTGAGATCTCAGCTCAGCCAAATTACACAATAAGTCCTTGTTCTTTATCAATTAAGACATATGTAGAATTAATAATTCTACTCGAAGATAAAAAAATATTAATAGAAAATTCTCCGCGCCCACCTATCTTGAATTACTATGCTCAGCGCGTAGCACCCGAAAAACAAGCCCTATTCGAAGAAAGCATACCGTTCTAACCCAAAAAAGAATGTATTAAAGACATATATGAAAAAAGATAAAGTAAATCACCAATAACATTTTTAAACTAAGCAAACACTCTAAATTGTTTTGGGGCAGAAGTGCTTCATAGTGAATTTTGCAACAGGCTGTTGCAAAATTGGGGTTGGAGTTTGTCCAGCAGCCTGTTGGACATTCGATGAAGCAGGCAATTTACTAATTGTGCAGCAGCTTGTTGCACAAATAAATCTCATGTTGGTTTCATGCGCACTAAACACGTCTTGGGGCAAAGGTGTGTTTGCCATGATCGGCGCTAGCACACCTCTGATAACAACATACTATCAACTTAACCACGGCGCTTTTTGGCATTGATCTTTTAATAGAGATAAAAAGCCAGTGACTCGCGCTGACCTCTCATGCGCAGCAGAACTCACGAGGGCAACAATATCGGCATTTGGAAGCTCATAATTTGGCAATAATCGCACTAATTTACCACTATCAATCTGTGATTGAATATCCCATTCAGATCGCATGATAATCCCTAAGTCTCTTAAGGCCCAGTCTTTAATCACTCTGCCCTCATTACTTGCAAGTGAAGGACGAATTCGAACATTTTCTATGGATCCTGAGACTGTATGAGTAAAGCTCCACAACGTGACATCTTCATTATTTTCTCTCAACGCAATACATTGATGCTTCTTAAGATCTTGCGGAGTTTCAGGCTGTCCATAACGTGATAAATACTCGGGCGAAGCGCAAACAAAGCGCTTGTTTGGGGCTAAACTCACCATCTTAAGGCTGGAATCCGTCAGGTGACCAATGTAGATGATAATGTCCCATTTATGATGGTTGGCCCAGTTTGGCTTATCTGATAACTCTAGCTCCACCTCTAGGCGAGGATGAGCTTTTTTATACTCACCTAATAAAGGGGCTATCACATCGTTGCCAAAGCCAAGGGGCGCCAATACTCTTAGACAACCACTGACATCCCCTCTGCTTTCATTGAGTTTATCGGTGAGCTCGTCCAAATCTTCAAGGATCGAAATACCAGTATCAACTAAAACGCGCCCTTCTTCTGTTAAGCTAACCACGCGCGAAGGCCGTTGAAGTAACTTAAGCGATAGCTTCTTTTCGATATGTTGAATACGCTGAGTGACTGATGGTGGCGTTATATTGAGCGTACGAGCCGCATCTGCCAATGTTCTATGGTTAGAAACTACCACAAGAAATCGAATATCTTCTGTCGTCAACATTAACTTCCAACCTAATGTATAAGTAGATTTTTGTTAATATAATTCAACTTCTTCCTACTTCATAATCATTTCATCAATAGTTAACTTCACTTTGCAAGTTTAGGTAAATGAAATGATTAAGCATACGGAACACCCTGATTTAGAAAAAAAATACAATGCCATCGGCACACCATTTCTCTATTTGGATAAACAAAAATTTTTGAGCAACCTTGCTCAAATGCGCAGCCATATGTCGAAACTAGGCACACCACTAAGGCCCCACTTTAAGACCGTAAAATCGTTAGATGCGCTTCCGTACTTAATTGACTCTATAGAGGATCCAATCACTGTATCCACCCTTGAAGAAGCAGAACAGCTTACCAGTTATGGTTGTAAAGACATTCTCTATGCTGTTGGCATATCAAAAGAAAAGCTATTGCGAGTCGAACTGCTACTGAAACGTGGTATGAGTATTGTGGTTTTACTTGATAGCATGGAACAAGTCGATTTCGTTAACGCCTACTGTCAAGAACGTGGGTGTGTTATTAGCTGCCTGATAGAGATTGATTGCGACGGACACCGAGGTGGAGTAAGTGCAGATTCCGAAGCCCTGATTGCAATGGCTAAGAGCTTAGGTAAGGGTTTGGGCAATTTTAAAGGGGTGATGCTCCACGCAGGTGAGTCTTACCACTGTAAGTCTCGAGAAGCGTTAAACCAATCCGCCAGTAATGAAGTAGCGACTGCACAACTTGCGGCGAAACGCCTCGAGTCGGTTGGGATTTACTGCGAAATAGTCAGCGTGGGTTCTACCCCGACGGCATGCTCATACACAAACACAAGTGGAATCACAGAAGTCAGAGCTGGCGTCTATTCATTGTTTGACTTAGTGATGCATCGGCTTGGAGTATGTACTTTAAACGATATCGCAATCTCAGTAGTAAGTAGTGTTATTGGACACAACAAATCGAGGGGGCAAATATTTGTTGATGCTGGATGGATGGCTCTTTCTTTAGATAAAGGTCATGACGAACAATGTTATGGCGTGGTTCTCCAACCGAATGGCCAAGAGAGTCAAATACTGAAAGTAGTGCAGGTAAATCAAGAGCACGGCATACTCGAAGCGGCTTCTGGAAGCGAGATCGACTTCGAATGTTTTCCCATTGGTTCTAGAGTACACATCGTCCCAAATCATGCATGCTCTACAAGCGCGATGCACAGTAAATACTATGTCTTTGACTTGGTCGAGGGTCAAATTGAGCAATGGCAACGTGTTTCAGGGTGGTAAACATGATTTATCTAGATGAAAAAACGACAGCAGCGTTAATTTCTCACGAGCTGGCATACAAAGCGGTCAAAGCGGCATTTTCTTCAGTACAAGATCAGCACTCATCAATATTTCCGGTCGTTAACGCATCAGGCCCGATCGAAGGCTCAATGTTTTCACTCAAATCAGCATGCACAAATCAATTACTTGGTTGGAAAATGGGAAGCTATTGGCCTTGCAATAATCAGTTTGGGCGACCGAACCATGGTACTCATATCTTTCTTCTTTCACCGGATACGGGGGAAATGAAAGCCATTTTGTCAGCAAGTTTGGTCAATGCCTACCGAACTGCAGCAGCTGATGCCATCGCTGTTGATCTACTGGCGAGACAAGATTCATCTGTACTCGCGTTATTTGGCACAGGTCATCAAGCTAAATACGAAGCGCTTGCCATTTCAAAAGTTAGGAATCTATCTAAAGTCCTGATTGTTGGTAGAAATCAGACTAACGCCAACCAACTAGCGAAAGAGCTAAGCAAAGAAGGGTTAACAACAGACATCAAATCCGCTCAAGAAGCCTGTGAAAGCGCAGATATTATTGTTACCGTTACAGCGTCCACCGCTCCTTTGTTTGAATCTTCATGGGTAAAACCTGGAACTCATATTTCTGCAATGGGAGCAGATAAAATAGGAAAACAGGAACTTCCACCATCGCTATTTGAGAACGCCACCCTCTATTGTGATTATTTATCTCAGTCCAAAACGATTGGTGAGTTCCAGCATGCGCCAGATAAAGAGATCTATCAGATCGGTGACAAGCTTCAATTAAAAGAAAGGAACAAAAACGACATTACTATTTTTGATAGCTCAGGAATTGCCTATCAAGATCTTTATATTGCGCAAATAGTTTTAGATAAATACCTATCCAAGGGAGATGACCATGAATAACGTTAGCTTTTTAAAAATAAACGGTAACACCATCGATGACATTATCGACCTCTCTGTGGAAGAGTCCCAAAAACATCTCATTGCTAATAACGCAGAATGGCTTGCAGAGGCGAGTTTCAACGACGATAGCGTCAGTTACGGCATTTATTTAGACGACAAGCCAGCAGGGCTCATCTCTCTTATCGATCCAAGACTACTCGACAAGTTCGATGATCACTTTCAAAAGGATCATTTGTACGTGTGGCGCGTCATGATTGACCATCGTTTCCAAGGAAAAGGATTGGGGAGTCAAGCGATTAACTTCAGTAAGAAATACGCTTCCATTACCGGTTTAAAAGGCGTCTCCCTGACCACGATGGATAAAGAAAAAGGCAATGCGCTCTCTATTTATCAAAAGCTTGGTTTTATACCAACGGGCAGAAGACTTGATGATGAAATTGAATTAATTTTTGGCTTAAAGGAATGAGTGGATAAACAAGTCAGATGGTGTGTCTGGGGCGGCTATTTGGCCGCCTCATTTTATACTTCAACTGTAAAGGTATTGAAGAGTTCATTCAAAAACGCTGACCCCTCGTGCACTCTCACCTCCCCCCGGTCACAGAGTAACCAACAATCAAATTGACTCTTATTCAGTCTCCGTAACCTTTAAAGATCTTGAATCGCTTCGATGAGCTTTTTGACTGGAGTATGGTCTGACTCTATCCTATTGTCCATACTATCTAAATATGCTGACTACCTAGAGTGAAGAAAGAAAATGTGTCGGGCCTTTTCCTAACCATTAGTTTATGTATTGTAAAAATAGATTGCCGATGTAGTTCACTCATCGAAGTGAACACACAATGGGGCATTTCCAAGTTAGCGAACCTGCTAATTTAGCAAATTATGAATTACTTCATGTACGGCAAAGTTGGCTCTTAGATATTCAATATTAATAGTGAATCTTACTTAGACTGTTGAGCTTTACTTTTACGGTATTCACTTGGGGTCATTCCCACGACTCTTGAAAACTCACGATTAAAGTTAGACTTGGTCTGAAAACCAGAATTCATGAATATTTGCGTAATAGTATCTTGTGACAAATCCAAGGAGTGCTTGGCATGTTCTATGCGATACCCATTTATGATCTTAGAAATATTCTTTTCGTGTACCTGATTAACTGCAATTGAAATTTGTTTTGCTGGTATGCCTAACTTTCGTGTCAGTTTTGAAAGGGTTAGCTCAGGGTCTAAGTAAAGTCTGTCTTGTCGGATTTTGGAGTCTAACAGAGAAGTGATCTCGTGAGCCCTCTCACTGGTCATTACCTGGGAACTGCTTGTCTCGTCATTGTGACTGATTTGTTTAGATTTTAACTCA
This sequence comes from Vibrio sp. 10N.261.52.C11, assembly GCF_041471405.1. NCBI lineage: Bacteria > Pseudomonadati > Pseudomonadota > Gammaproteobacteria > Vibrionales > Vibrionaceae > Vibrio > Vibrio sp. 10N.261.52.C11. The sequence goes on along the minus strand of NZ_JBFROI010000041.1, from coordinate 7,013 downwards.
TCTGAAACAGGCGTATTAATACCCACGACAACTACAGCTATCGATAACACGGGTAGAAGAGTCAAATGTGCCGCAGTAATGATGTACAGTGAAAATCCACCTTGATTAAAAGTAAAATCTAACGACATGAGCGTGTCTACACACGCTGAAAATATCAGCACCCATCCCGCAATATTCTCCGCTTTCTTTACTCCTTCCCAATTCCCTAACGAGACATTAATCAGTGCTGTTTCTCTTGACGAAAAGCGAATTAGTGCCACTCCATAGCAAGCGTAAATTAAAGTAAGTAGTACATCTAATGGAAGTGCCAACCAAAGTTGAGATACAGCGCTAATTACGACGAATAATGGCGCAACAAAATGCTTAATAGGCAAGGTGCCTAAATCACGATTGGCATGTGCAAACGCATACCACGCAGCAACAGGAATTATGGAGGCCAGAATAGGTTGCGCGATGCTGAAAATGCTAAATCCAAATGTCCAGCGTAAACCAACCATTGCGGTCGTCAAAGCACATAATCCTAAAAACATGCTAGCGACTTTACCCTGCTGGGAAAGCTTGGCATAAAGTGATATCGCTAGTAGTCCAAGTAACATGGAAACAACGAACGGGACGGGTATCGCAAGCATAGCAAGTCCTAGATGGATAAATGAGTTCTCACTTTCAGTGAATATCAAGGATAACTCTATGAAATACAATTGAAAACGCAATATAGACCAAAACAGGTTTAAGAACGACCTAAAACCTGTTTTGAGACGTACACACCACTTGTTCCGAGGCAAAATATCACCATCAGTCAAATATTGAGGTGGCATTTATGAAATACTATTTTTTAGCTTGGAAGCGAAGTTTAGACTTTTCTGGTTGTTCGTCCCGTAAAGAATGTTGGATGTTTCTTTTAGTACACACATTAGTAGCGATGGGATGCATTGCGGCAGATATTGCTATGAATATGACAACATGGTTCGACACGATTTATAGCGTTGTAAGTTTCATCCCTATGCTTTCAGTAATTGTTCGTAGACTGCACGATATCAACAAATCAAGTTATTGGGTACTGGTCTTTTTCATACCGATAGTAGGACCGTTTTGGTTAATATCTTTGTTAGCTCAATCGACCAATACTAACTTCGACGTGGAGGCTTCAGCATGAAAAAAGTAGCCATTCTACATCTGTTTTTATCGGTCTTTGTTTCAACATCTAGCTGGGCCGAAACTATATCTCCCACAGGTGGTTTTGGAACTCTGTCTGTCGACAACATGACTCAAGGACAACTCCTTTGGCTTAACGGTCGAATAGGAGATGCAATCTACTCATTTACTCTTCAAGATGGAAAGGAGTGCACTTTAAAGGTACCAGTTGCTGTCGGTCGTATCTCTGAGCCAGATTTTGGTATCAGTGAAACTGAAGGTCTAGCCATCGTCGTTATGAGCCAACGCCTCAATGACGCTCTTCTTCAAGGAAAGCGAATAAATAGTGAAGAATGGCGTTTCACCACTAAAGCGTATGATGAAAATATCGACGGGTTGATTATCAATGGAATTAGCTTTGAGGAGGGCTTCGTTTTAAACTCGAAGCGAAAATGGATTTCTTGGTTTCTAAGAGATGAGCAAAACGTTGTTTGTCATTCATCTAAATCGAGTGACTTAATAGGAGAGCCTTTCGCGAGTCAATGAAGGAAATGGGGTCATTGCCACACATTATTTTTTGTAAATCAAAACTAGCTAATTATCTGTGACGTGTTTGGAAGCGTAACAAACTTCGGGGCAGCTCTGAGTTAGTCACGATGGCTAACTCGCGTGATCACCAAGCGATTCTGTCATACCGTAATTATCAACCAATAAATGTCTAATGGCCTAGCCAATAGTGGTTGGCTGCGGATAGACCACAATAAGAGACCTTCTATATGTGTTTGTCGTAAGCAATGTTTAATGACCGAAATGACAAAGCGAAGCAGATAACTTTGTTGTTCGAAAAGCATTGGCTACTCACGCAGCCAACAGGATGTAATAACCTATATTGATAGACGGAAGTTAAGAGTGCGCTTTAACGTACTTTTTAACCTTTTTCATAGCCATTTGACGCTTAAGTGGTGAAAGATAGTCAATAAACAAGTTACCCGACAAATGATCTATTTCGTGCTGCATTACGATAGCTAGAAACTCATCACTTTCGATGGTCATTGGTTTACCTTCGCGATCTAAAGCAGACACAACAACTGAAGTAAAACGCTCTACGTCGGCATAATAGTCAGGAACTGATAAACAACCTTCTTGGCCCAATGTTTTATCCGAGCCGCTAACCACTTCAGGATTAACCAAAACTAATGGTTCATCTCGACTTTCGGAAAGGTCAATAATAACAACGGCCTCTTTACGACCAACTTGAGTTGAAGCCAAACCAATACCATTGTCAGTCGCATATAACGTTTCCAACATGTCGTCTATTAATGTTTGTACCGTGGAGAGATCTTGCACCTTTTCCGCTTTGACCTTAAGCCTTGGATCTGGTGCAGTCAGAATTTCTAAAACTGCCATATTTTCCTTCTATTCTTGGAAGCTCATAACGCTTTCTATACGTCGACTGTCCGTATTTTATGGGCCAATAATGCCTTCTTTCTTTTTAACCTTCAACAATACCAACAGATATGACGGGGTAAATAGCCTTTGCATATAACTTGGACAACACATTGCTTCAGATAACCTTTCGTAGGGGAAAGCTCATGAACAGGTTGTAAATGAGTAAAAGGTCTAGATTACAATGGGGCAAAAATGAGTTATGTCACTACTCATTTTTGCCTTTTTCATTAGCATTAAAACTCAATCTATCGACCGTATTGCTCAATAATAAAGTGCTCAAAATCATCACACATTTGGTCATTCGACTTTGCATTATTCGCTAATTCAGTTGCTCCATCAACGATCGATACCTTCGCATTCAAATCCGCGACTGGTGCACGTTCTCTTGTCGACAGCTGTTTGATTTTTTGCTCCTCAATCGCCCAAGCTTCTTCTGGCAATAAGTTGCACTCGTCAGCGAGGTATTTTGCATTAAAACCTTCCCCAGTCAGGCTTTCGATTGTCCCATTATGATTCACGCTATTGCCTTGGTGCCAATAGTGCTTAGCTAACAAAGGGCCGATTTTTGGGTTGTCCGTTAAGTAGCCAAACTTATCGGTGAAATATGCACGAGTTTGATACACCGCCATATGAGCCAGCAGGTAACCTTGATACGCGCAAGACGCTTCATCCGACAACAGATGCGGGATCGCCATTAATGGGCGAGGGCTACAAGCTAATCCAAGAATCGTTTTCTCACTGCTACGAGCAAGAGCGGTGATCTTTTCAGGTGTCAGATCTTCATCCGCCAATTCGTAAAGTGCTCGCTCGAAATACGGAACCACTAAAATGCTGCGTTCTTGATAGGCTCTGAAGGGTTGTTTGTTATCGATGATTGCTTTGATTAACTCGTCAGGTACTGCTTGGCCATCTGCATTAAGCGCGTATTGTTTGAGCCAATCGGCGTCATTCAACAAGCTGTCGCAGAACATGGATTGAGTTTCGGCATAAGCCATCGAGGTTGGTGCAAATTCTTGAGAGAAACAAGGCGCGTTCATCTTAACGTTGGCGAAATGCGCTGCGTGGCCGCCCTCGTGAAATAGCGTGTTAATCCCATCATAGCCACTGCCTATTTGATCGGGCTTAGCGTTGCTAGTGAAATTAACTTGGGCCGCAACCCAAGCATCTTGGTCATAGAAAGAAGGGATAGGGCCATGGCAGAAGCCATTAGGGTACTTACCTTTACGATCAAGCAGATCCAATTTTAATGTCGCTTGAGAGTATTCGATGTTGAGGCGACCAAAAGATTCAATCCAGCGTCGAAGTGACTTTGAGAACGGAACATAAGGATCAAGATCATTCATAACGTCACCTGCAAAAGAGTAGGTAAAGTTATGGGCTTGAAGTGCATTCTCGCCTTTCTGCTCTGCCAAATTGGCTAGGCTTTGCTGATGGCTATCACGCGTGCGTGCTTCGAAGTCATCCAGAATCGTAAACAGTTGTTCTGTCGTCATCTGTTCGGTTTTTACCACCGAGTAATCAAAGAAGGTTTTAAACCCCAGTGATTGAGCAAATTGGTTACGTTTTTTGATCAGCTCAATAAAGCCGTTAGCCAGCAGCCATTGCTCTAAATCTAATAATGCTTGATGTGCAGAAAGCCTAACTTGTTCATTACCATTACTTCTAACGGCTGAACCTAAAACGGGCAGTGACCCTTCTGTTTCATCACCAGTTTCATTTACGTAAGTCATCACATGATTTTGTTTTTTCTCAAACAGTTCAGCCTCAAACTTTATGAGATCGGCTTTAAGCTTCTGTGACTGCTCAGACTCAATAGCATGAGATCTAAAGGTCGCTAACCAACCATTCAAGCCTGTCAGTGTACTCTCTTTTTCGAGGGGATCTTGAATTTCATCGATAACAGCGAGTTGCGTTTCGATAGCAGTAATCTGTTCGGCAGAGCTAAGAAATTCCGTCCACTGAGTCTGCGCGAGTGTCGAACCATCGTGGTCGTCACTGATCCCCATATATGTATCCCAAAAGAAGTCTTCTTTCGCTTTATGAGTCGCAAGATACTTTTGATTCAATTGGTTGAGATAGTTCGTTGCAGTCATGACATTCCTTGAAAATTAACCAGTAATTTCAACATTATGACACATTCATTGAATGTATTTTGTGATGATAGATATAACTGAATGCAAGTCACAGCCTATCGGTTTACTTTACAGCGTATTAGTGATAATTAATTAACTGTTAATGGTTTGTTGTTTGCTAGTATTAATTTGAAATAGTTCGCTGATTTCTCCAGCCTTTTATTGAGTAAATGGATGTACTCAAGGTCAGCGCTTTTGTAAGGAAGAGGTTTAGGATGGATCCTATTTTATATATCGAAGTTGGTGGTGTTGTTTGGCAAGTCTTCCCTGATGGTACTTGGCTTCAATTACCTGCTACGCAGCCAAAAGTTGAAGGCGTGCAAGTCGTCAGCATTGAACCTCAGAATTTACAAGAGGCTCAGCCCTTAACTGAGCCGCAAATAGCCGCTGTTGAGCAACAGTTGGAAGAGGTGGTCTCCCAACTCGTTAACAATATTGAAAGTGCACCTCAACAACAGAACTCTGCCAACGAACAGCCCAGCTCCAGCGCTTCTTTTATTGCTTATGTCCGCTCCACATTAGACGAAACACTCGCAGACGCGGGCTTTGATACTCGACCGACAGAATATGAAGAAGAAGACACCACTTCAAACGATGGCAACCTAGATGCGCTGTTACCTAGCGCAATATTAACCGTCGATATATTAGATGGCGGTGACGGTTACGAAAACCAGTTCGAAGTACCAGGTGTCACGATTACGGGCACGGCTGTGGATGTTCGAGACGGGCGTACTGTTGTTCTGACCATCACCGATGTTAATGGCAACACAGTCACCACTTCCGCAATCACAAATGACGAAGCTTATGTCGTCGACGGCGTCGATCTTTCTTCGCTCGCGGAAGGTGACCTTAAGGTCGATGCGATTATTGCAGATGACTTTGGTAATAGCATTACAGCCAACGATTCCACAATCAAAGACACCCTAGCCACAATCGATGTCGATTTTGATGGCTTTGGTGACGAGTTTTACAACAAGTTTGAAGTCGAGAGTGGTGCCTTATTAGGTACTGTCGAAAATGTAGAAGATGGTCAAACTATCTCCATCACGATTACGGATAGTAAAGGCCTGTCTGTGAGTTACTCAACAGTCGTTTCTGGAAATAGCTGGACGCTCGAAAACCAAGACTATTCCAATTTCGCCGAAGGTGAACTCACTGTTGTTGCAAGCACCATTGATATTGCCGGAAACCCTACTTCAGCGACAGACACCATAGTAAAAGACACGCTCGATCGAATCCTTGTCAGGTTCGATGGGTTTGGCGACAACTATTACAATCAAAATGAAGTGAGTAAAGGCGCTCTTATTGGTGTCACTTTTAATATCGAAGATGGCCAAGCAATAAACATTACAATTACTGACAGTAATGGCTTGTCTATTGATTATACCTCAGTGGTATCTGGCAACCTATGGAGTTTGAAAGACCAAGATTATTCTGGTTTTGCTGAGGGTGAGCTGACCGTTGTCGCGAGCATAACAGATGTAGCGGGTAATACGATTTCGTCCACAGATACCATCCTTAAAGATACTTTGGTGAACATTGGTGTTGATTTTTCGGCTTCTGATGATGAGTTTTATAATCAATCAGAGGTCTCGAATGGGGCATTGGTTGGCACCGTGGCAAATGTGGAAGATGGTCAAACTATTTCAATTACTATTACGGATAGCCAAGGAAAATCCCTTGATTATTCAACGACGGTATCCGGTGGTAATTGGACTCTAACCGGACAAGACTACTCTGCTTTTGCTGAAGGTGAGCTAACGGTTGAAGCAAGCGTTACGGACGTTGCGGGCAATACAGCAACATCTAGCGATACCATCGTCAAAGATACACTAGTTAGTATTGGCGTCGATTTCTCTGCATCGGATGATGAGTATTACAACTCAGCAGAAGTGAGCAATGGCGCATTGGTTGGAACGGTACTAAATGTTGAAGATGGGCAAACCATTTTCATTACTATTACGGATAGTGCTGGCACCTCGGTTGATTATTCCACGGTTGTGTCTGGTGGTACTTGGACTCTCACTGGTCAAGATTATTCAGCCTTTGCGGAAGGTACGCTAACGGTAGAAGCAAGCGTTACGGACGTTGCAGGCAATACCGCCACTTCTAGCGATACCATCGTCAAAGATACGTTGGCGGACATCAGTGTGGATTTTGATGGTTTTGGTGATGAGTATTACAACTCTGCCGAGGTCAGTAATGGCGCATTAGTTGGCACGGTGACCAATGTTGAAGATGGCCAAGAAGCTTCAATCACTATCACTGATGTTGATGGTAAATCAGAAAATTATACCGCGA
>NZ_JBFROI010000040.1:15411-36355 GCF_041471405.1 Vibrio sp. 10N.261.52.C11 | reverse complement strand
GCAGTGCTAAAAAAGATATTACAGTGACCGTTCATGGCACCAATGATGCTCCCGTCGCATCGGCTGAAGTGCGTTTAGCGAATGGCTTGGAAGATACCCAAATAGTCCTCACCCCAGCACAGCTACTGGCCAATTCTAGCGATGTTGACGACAACGATATTGGCAAATTATCCATTGAAAACCTACAGGCTGACCATGGTGCTATTGCGTTAAATGCCGATGGCACATTTACCTTTACCCCAGAAAAAGACTATAACGGCGATGTACACTTCAGCTATGACGTTAAGGATGCACACAGTGGTGTGACCCACACTGGCGCATCAACGACGCTCTCGGCAGCTGGCGATGCTGCGATCTTCACCGGAGATAAAAGCGGTCAAATTACAGAAGATCGCCATGTACAAGGTGATGCTCAACATACGATATTTGTCACTGGCGTGTTGAATGTTATCGATCCTGATGCCAGTGAAGATCATTTTTACGCCACTCGTAATGCCCATGCGATCAGTGATCCCTATGGCGGTCATCTGACCATTGGAAAAGCCGGTGATTGGGCTTATTCGGTTCCCAATGCCAATATTCAGCACTTAGCGGCAGGGCAAGTCGAGCAGGTTCAATATGAAGTAACGACCGCTGGTGGTGATAAACAAATTATTACCATCAATGTGCATGGCACTAATGATAAACCAACAGTTTCTGAAGCTATCGCAGGTGCACATAACATTGATGAAGATGCTGCAAATGCGACCTCTGGGCAAATTATTATCAGCGATGTTGATCATAGCGATCAACATTCTGTCAGTATTGATAGCCAACATCAGCCACAGTATGGTTCTGTTACCTATAATAGCAATACACAAACTTGGGTCTACACACTTAATAACAGCAATAGCCATGTTAATGCTTTAAATAATGGTGAACAATTGACCGATAAGTTTTCTCTATTAGTCGATGATGGACACGGGGGCATTACAACTCAAGAAGTTGAAATGCGCATTGATGGACACAGCGATGTTCCACCAATGCCAACCCTAGTTGCCCCTGCAAAAATTACCGGCAGTGCAGGCAATCAGGACCTGCATGCCTCAATCGGAATTCCTCCAATTATTCACCAAGGAACGCCTACGCCAATGACAGGCTGGGGAATATCAGATCACCACGGACACTCTCTCACTGCATTACACGGTCAATTTGGTACTTTGCATGTCAATCCTGCAACCGGAGAGTTGAGTTACGATTACCAACAAACTTCATCAGGCGTCGTTAAGACACATACAGGAGGCTCTTACGGTAGTGGTACAGACGAAACCGACTCGTTTGTTTTAACCCTAGGAGGCGATCAAAACTCACAAGTCGCGGTGCACCTACATTTGCACTCGCAATCCGTCCATGGAAACAGCGGACATCACATTGACCAAACCACACTAACTGGCATGGATTTATCGCCAATCGCTCCATCACCTCCTCCAGCACCCGGCATGAGCCAAGCGGATGAACCGGATGCCTCTTTCAGCACCCCTGATGAAGTTACTCTTAATTTTGATGAGGTGACGGCAAACCTAGAACATACAGCGATAGGCGAACACGAACAGCGTTCTGGTGCCCATGCTTACCTAGACGCTCTGGGTATTAATGCTGACTCGCCGTCTATAGATTCACCGTCACACAATGTACCAGTAGCGCATGATATCGATATCATTTTCAGTGATGCCGAGAGTGCTTATGGGGCTGAGCAAACTGACGATGGTATGAGTGATGGGCTGTCTCACCATACCGATAACCCATCTATTGATGATTCTTTACACCATCATAATGACGTTGACGGACTGCCTGACATAGACCCAAATAACTAGAACATCACCCCTTCGGTTAGATAAAAAAAGGAGCACGGCATGTGCTCCTTTTTTATGCAAGCCAGAGTGGAGGACTTTACCTCTCTCCAAACGCCACGCTAACATTGGTATAAATCGGTTTCCATAAGTATTGGAACACCGACTTCTCGCCAGTTGTGATGTCTACTTCACCCGTCATACCCGGCAGTATGGAAAAGCTTTCAGGGTTATCACGGAAGTAAGGCGTATCAACCGACACTACAACTTCATAATAGATCTCGCCACGTTCGCTTTGACTTGTGGTCGGTGAAATACTCTCTACCGCCCCTTTTAAAGCCCCAAAGCGGCTGTAATCAAACGCATCAATCTTGACTCGAGTGGGCTGCCCAACACTCACAAAACCAATATCTCTTGGGGACAAACGTGCTTTGAAGTCAGCGTTCCCTCCGACAGGCACAATTTCAACTACCGTGCCACCCGGCTGAATAACACCACCATCCTGCGTGCTTGGTATGCTTTGCACCAAGCCTTGTAGCGGTGACACTAACATAGTGTTCGTCAATTTAGCTTGGCTTGAACGAACTCTAGCATTCAATGCTGATAAGTCAGATACGGCTTTAGAACGATCATCGCTCACTTTAGCTTTCGCTTCCGCCAGAAGCTGTATGATTTTTTGGTCATTACTGTCAGCTTGTCTAATCAATACCGACTTCTTACCACGAGCTTCTTCGATTTTCTGTTCGATACTGGCCAATTTTTGTCGCATTTCAAGCACACGTAAACGTGAAATGTTACCCGCTTTATAACCCTTCTCCAGTATGTTCAACTCTTGCTTAGTCGCATTTAACTCTTTCTCATAACTCGGCAAGGCCTTTTCTACGCTACGAAGCTGCTCTGCAATTTGCTCGCTCTCTTTCTCAAGCACCACACGCTTTTGGAAGTAGAGGGCTTTTTGCGCGTTCAGCTGCGCTTTTTGCTGGCTGACGATCTCTGGGTAATCGACCTCAAACTCAGCAAGGTTAGGCTCACGTTGCTCAAGCAACGCATTCATACGTTCCACACTGGCTAGAAGCGTCACTTGTTGGGACTTTAGCTCTTCAAGGGCGGTACGCTGGAAAGTGGCATCAAACTCAACAAGCGGCTGGCCTTTCTCTACCAACTGGCCTTCTTTAACAAGAATTTGCTTTAACTTTCCGCCAATCGCACTTTGTAATACTTGCTTCTCGCCTTCCGGAATCACAGCACCTTTGGCTTTGGCGATTTCATCAACTTGAGTGACTACAGACCAAGTGGCAAAAGCAATAACACATAAGGCAACCGACCATGTGGCCAGCGCCAATGTACGAGCCGTATTTTGTGATTCAACAAGCTCACCGTAGCGCTTGCCCTTCTCGATAGATTGTTTAGTCATTAGCGACTCCTTGCTTAGACTCTGATTGTTCTTGTTGGGCTGCATTTTGTTGAGCAGACGCCTCTTGAGTTGACGGCTGTAGCTCTTGAGATAACGGTTGCTCAGATAACTGCGGTTCTTGAGAAGCTTGAGGCTCTGAAGGCTGTTCCTGCTTCGAAGACTGCTCCGGCTCTAATGGACCGGCATAAACCACTGCACCTTCATTTAATACCACCACTTTATCGGCAAGCTTGATTAAATCCGGATCGTGGGACGTGTAAATCACCGTTGCTTTTCCTTTTTTCGATTGCACAAACTCACCAAACATACGTTTAGCATTTGGGTGAGCATCAGGCACAGGATTATCCATTAAGAACATTGGGTAGTCATAAACCAGCGCTTTCGCGTCAATGAGGATCTGCGCGACGCTGCCAGACAACATGTCAAAAAGGCTGTCCGGCTGAATACTGCTGATGGAAGTATCGAGCCCACCTGATAATGTCTCGAACCAACGCTTTCCACCGACCATTTCAATTGCAGAGATCATTTTCTGATCTTCGACTTTGTGACCGTCGTTTAGCCACTCTCGAATACTCAGCGTGAGCAAATCAGGATATGCGGCTCGAATGAAACACCAGTGGCGATAAAGCTGCGGATCGTATTGAACGAGGTTAACGCCTTCAAGCTCGACCATGCCATTTTGGATAGGCTGCAAGCCAGACAGCACTTCAATTAATGTTGATTTACCGCTCCCAGAAGGGCCGGTAATCGCGACAACTTCACCGGCTTCAATATCAAAACTCACACCATTCAAAGCGGGGCGACTCTGTTTGGGATAGCGCAGCGTCACTTGGTCTAATTTCAAGTTAGGCGCTACCACGGGTAACGGGTGATGCTGGTAACTGAATTCACGCTCAGACGGCTGAGACAAAATACGGTTCACTTGCAGCTTGGATTGATTAAAGCTATTAAAACGCATCGCGCTGTTTGCCAACACCTGAGCAGGACCCGTCACCTTAGATATCAACATCATTGAAGCAATCAAACCACCGGGCGTCATCACTTGTTCAAAAATAAGTCCTATGCCTAACCCCATCACGGCGAGTGTCGAGCCCACACCAATGAAATAGTAAATCGAGGTGTACCGACTCTGGAGAACCGATTGATTAAAGGTCACTGTTGAAGCAAGAAGATTGGCTTTTTTGAAACGTTGAATCCAGTGCTCTGAGAATCCAGCACTGCGAATAAAGGCAAGCTTGGATGACAGCTCATTAGTCATGTTTTGACGATTCGTACCTGCGACTGTCGATTGCATCGAGCGCTTGCTGCTAGAGCGTATCGAGCGTTTTGCTATCAAGTAATAAAGGATTAAAGAGACGACTGGAACCAGTACCAACCATCCGCCTAAAACTCCTATCGCTAGTACAAAAATTAGAATGAATGGTAGGTCAAATAACGCATTTCCTAATGGCCCCGATAGCACACCTGAAATACGCTCTGACAACATCACTTGGTTTTGCTGACTAGAAGAAGCTGTTTGCTGATTTTGAGCATAGCTATTACGAAGCAGACGCTGCACGAGGGATTGAGAAATCTCACGACTTACTCGGTTGGAAACTGAAGCAAACACTCGGCTACGTAATGTTCTCAACCAACCCATCATCACAAACAACAACGCCGCGCCAATGGCGATACCTTGCAACTCATGCCCTGCATCACCACCAATCACATGGTCATAAATCGACATCGTGATGAAGGGAACAGCAAGCGCAAATAAGTTAGTGATAAAGCTGACCAATAACAATTTAGGAATGATGGGGCGAAACGCATGTAACCTTTCACCAACCCAATCAGGAGAGGCCTTCTCTAATGGTGGCCCTTCGATAACAATACAAAACTGAGGGACATCGGTGATGTCGTTATTGGCATTAAAGGCAACAAATTGCTTGGATTCCAAATGACCAGAGACCAGCTCATGTTCACCAAGTACCAGTAAGACCAATTTATGTTCACCAACTTCATCTAGGTTGGCAACCAAGCGATAAGGCAGTGCAAGCCTGTCGAACAAGGCAAACATATCGTCGATTGATTCAATGCCATTTTCATCGACCCATTGATGTGCGAACAACTGGATATTAGCATTAACTTCCAACTGCTTAAGAACGGAAAGGCTCTCGGTTTCTAAATGATTCATCACCTCTTGTCGACCGCTGGTATCTGCACGGTTGTTCGTACCTGAAGGGTTACCAATATCTAAACGATTCATACGACGGCCTCCTGATTGCTCTCGCTGTCGGCCGTAATAGCTCGACTTTCCACTGTAATGATTCGATTAGCAAATTCGCGAAGCTTCGAATGGTAGCTCACCATCAGTATCGTGCGTCCTGCCGTTACTTCTTCTTCCAACACCTTAGCTAGATTCCCAAGGGCGTCTAAATCAAGTGAAGAATCCGGCCTTTCCAACATGATTATGGGTTTATCACTTGCCAATTGAGCCGCGATATTGAGCATTTTCACGTTACCCATACTCAACAAAGAAGCACTCGTATGGCCAATTTGTGTCTCTAGTCCATCGGGTAATCGAGTAATCTCTTTGGTTAAACCCAAACGCTTTGCATAGTCACTGGCGCTTTGCGTTTTCTCAGGGTCAAACCCGCACAAGTTGTCGAGAATAGTACCCGACACCAACAGCCCTTTAACGCCACAGTAGGCAGCAATATTGGTTACGGATGCGATTGAAACTGCAGCTCCGTTAATGAAGCACTCACCCGCTTTTAGATCATCAATACCTGCAATCGACGACAATAAATGACTGTTGGTGTGGCGATCCTCACTCTCTAACAAAACCAACTCACCTTTATTCAGTGTGACATCTGCATGAGAGAGTTCACCATATCTTTCAACGGTCGCTTGCTTGATTTCCAACGTCTCAAAGTCAGATAAGTGGTTCTCAACTTGCTCAGAATCTGAAGATTCCGATAATGATAAGTCACTCAATTTTTCTATTGCCTGATTGGCACTGTGTATTGAATTAAGCTTGATTCTAACCCCAACCAGAGCACTCAAAGGCGCAACCGCTCTGCCAGATAAGATAGAACATGCCGCCAAGCCACCAGTAGTTAACTGACCATCCAACACCCACAAGCTCCCCGTAATTACGAGTAAAACTGACGTGGCTAATGCGGCAAGCTGAATACATTCTTGGGCAAAGGCGTTCTGTTCTTCTTCTCTCGCTTTAGACTGAGAGCGAACGTTATTGAGGGATTTAAACTGATTGAAGATTCGAGACTCAACAGCCTGACGTTTGATTCCTTGAATGGTTTGGCTCAGTAAAATCAAGAACGCTTTTCGCTCCTGCTCATCTTGGGAAGCTTCTTCACTTAAGCTTTTAACGCGAATAGAAGATAACCAAACGATTCCGAGAGTAATCAGCCAAACTGCCAAAGGTATCGCCACCAGCTCACCGCCGATGTAAGCCACCAAGCCCAAGAAGATCAAGGCAAAAGGCAAATCAATAAAGCCTGCAATCACACCACCGGAATACCAATCTTTGACTTTGGATACAGAACCAAGCCCCTCTTCCACGCCGCCAACACCAATGTGGCGGAGATGGCCTGATGAAGCCGTTGTTACTCTTTCAACCAAAGTTTGATAGGTCGCTTTCTCGGTATTGCTGGCCGCGGCTGACAAAAGCCAAGTACGCACAAACCGGATTAATGCTTCCATGGCAACAGCCAACGCTGCACCCGCCAACAACAAAGTGGCAGTACCGTAACTTTGGTTAGGTAAAATACGATCGTAAATTTGTAAAACCGTTAACGGAACGGCGAGAGAGAGAAGATTTATGAGTAAAGAAGGCAGTAGGACTTTCCCCACCACCCCTTTGTTTTTCATTGAACTTGCGGGCATACACAATCCTTATCCATGCTTATGAAATAAGATTGGTACACCATGTTGAGTATTGCAAGGTAACGGACTGATTTAACGTGTTTTTCAATATAAATATGACACAGATCTTTCTACACAAATCTGTGGCTATACCCGTACCTTAAAAACGCTCCTTACAAATGCTCGTTACAAGCGCTCCTTACAAACAATTGTCGTAATCCGTTATCGCCTGCTTTAACTTTGAAAAGTCTGAGTTACATAAATACGGTCTCAACGCTTCAAACTTCTCTTCTGGCCACTCGTATATTTTGAATGAAATGAGTTCGTCAATAACGGACTCATCAAAGCGGTGTTTAACGACTTTAGCTGGAGAACCACCGACAATGCTGTATGGAGCGACGTCTTTAGTCACCACACTATTCGCTGCAACTACAGCGCCTTCGCCAATCGTCACACCGGCATCACCATCGCTCTCATGCCTAACCACACCCCATCTTCAATGTGAGTGCCACCTTTGCCAATGTAGGCATCGTCGATGACATCCATAAATGGGTACAGCGAAAACCAATCAACTCTGTGGGTATGGTTGCCACCCATCAAAATCACGACCTCTGCGCCAATGCAGACATAATCGCCGATATAGAGTTCGTCGATTTTCCATCGAGGCTCCCACTGGCGGCTGACTTCGTCGCCGTGTAAATAGCGCACTACCGATTGTTCAAAACCATTATCCCAGCAATCGCTGTAATAACTGTGTTGACCTTTTACATGAATATTGGGGTTGGTTACGACTTCATGCAGCAACTCGAATTTGGACCAATGCTTCTTTTGCATTTTTACCTCTGAATGATCTATTTAGTTTTATTCGTTAACGATCAAAATGTTCGACGATGCAAATCCAAGGTGCACAAACTAATGCCCTATAAACACACGGTTCACTGGGATGAATAATAAGTATCACGCTTAAATCATAGCAAAGTCGCTAAAACTAAAGAGGTGTCAGTGGATTCGAAGTTGCTTAAGAAGAGGAAGTAATTTCAAAGTTTGTCTAGTTTTTATCGATAACTTGGTTGGATAATTTACAGGCGTAGTGTATCTGTTTAGTCGCACCAATTTGACAGGAAGATGTGATTAATAAGGTTTCAAATTTCGTTTCGTGGAATACGGAATGAACAAGAGCCTGCGCGATTACACAGGCTCAAACTTAGACTTAGCTATAAACTTCGGATCTCTCTTGGAGCTGGGCTCAGCGACTACATGCGTGCAAGCTGTGCTTTTCTGTCTTTATTCACCACGCAGAAGTTACCGCGCTTCGTACGACACTTAGAGCACCGTTCGCATTCAACAGGGCTTCTATCCCCTTCCTTCCAACGCTTAACTAAATGGGGTTCAGAAAGCAGCGGTCTTGAAAGCGCGAAGTACTCAATGCCCGTGTTGTTTGCAATCGCTTCGATAGCATCGAAATCCGTTAGACCACCAACCGTGATCACTGGGATATTAACGTCTTGGCTGATCGCGTGACCATACTCATGGAAGTAGCCTTCAGCTTGAATGGTAAAACCATCGTGCGACTCGCCAATCATAGTGTCTGCTTTGCCATGAATATTGCCTGACACGACAATGCCATCCACGCCCACTTGTTCAAGCTTTTTACACACAATACGTGTTTCGTCGAAGGTCACGCCACCTTCAAAAAACTCCGAAGCTGTAAGCTTAACTAAGATAGGGAAATCATTACCCACCAGCTTGCGCGTCGCGGTATAGATCTCTAACAAAAATCTCATGCGGTTTTCTAAACTACCGCCGTACTCATCTTCACGTTGGTTGTAATAAGGGCTTAGAAATTGGTTAATCAGGTAAGTGTGAGCGGCATGAATTTCAACGCCATCAAAACCTGACTTCTGTGCTCTTAATGACGCTTGAGCAAAGGCATCAACAATGTAGTCGATCTCGCGTTTGGTCATCGCTTTGCCTAGTGTTTGAGTTCCTTTTTCTGGAACCTCACTTGGTGCGTAGATCACTCGCTCGCCAAGATCATGCGTGGTCTTTGTGCCACCGTATGCCAATTGCATGACGATTTTAGAGTCGTTGTCATGAACCAATTGAGTGAGCTTTTGATACTCTTCGATAAACGAGTCGTTATACATGCCCATCATGCCCGCATTTGGCTTTTCTTCTTCAACGATGTTCGCGTAACCCGTCACGATCAGGCCGACCTCACCTTGAGCCAACTCTTCGTAGATAGCGTACAGTTTATCTGTCATATGCCCATCTTCGGTGGCCATATTTTCCCACGTTGCACTTCTCATGAAGCGGTTCTTTAGTGTCATCTTGCCAATGTGGGTTTCTGTAAACAAAGTGCTCAAGTGTCTTCCTCTCAAAATCGTGTTACGCAAGTTACCCATTAAGCATGGGCACTGATTCAGGCGGATACTACAGAGAATAAGGCAGCGAAAACTTAATCTAGATTAAGAGAGCGGCACTCTCATGTGAGAAAGATATAGAAAGCATCAAAAAGAGATAAAAAAGATTGGAGAAATGGTAACAAAAGAAAGTCGCTAAGTTTTAATAAGCGACTTTGTTCAATTTAATCTGGACTAAGTCAATGGTTCTTACGAGAGGTGTCCACCTGCGAATTTCTGCCTGCTAACAGTTATTTGAACTCATAGGTGTAAGACGCGCCAACACTGTTATTTTCACCGAAATCGTCCTCAGCAAAAATAGTGAAGAAGTTGAATGATTGAGCGTCACTCAACTTGTAGCTAGCACCGACGCCTGCCCAATACCCTGAATAATCATCAGACCCCATTGAACCGCCACCGAAGCCCATAATCGACCACTCATCCGTAATCGTTTTTAAACCAAAGGCACCAATGTAGCCACCATGTGTTGAACTCGGCATCAATACATAATCAGAGCCAACGTTATCATCATCGAAAACCGCCACTTCGCCATCATTATAACTGTAGCCAGCCATAGGGAAGATTTGCCAACCGAACGGCTCAATGTCGAAATAACTCAGTGGTATAAATGTGCCAATACTGTAGTTGTTCTTATAAGCATCGTTGTCATATTCAGAACGGCTAAAGTTGAAGTTAACAATACCCATAGGCAACAGCCATGAGCCGCCTATTCGCCATTCTTCGCCATCTGCGTTAACACGAGCATTGATCATTCGTGCTTCATCAAGCCCAATAGACCCAGAGAACTGCAGATCTTCGTTATAAGCAACGCCAGCTTTGGTTACGATTTTAGTCGGATCATCAGGGTGCTTCTCTTCAGCAAAAGCACCCGTTGAAAATAAAGACACTAAAGTAATGATTAGTAGATTACGTAATGTCATTAGAAGGTCGCGCTAACACCAACAAAGTGGATACGGCCATCGAACGAACCATTCAACAGATTAACTTGACCAAATCGACCATATCGATCCATCTCAACTGAACCCAAATCAGCGTATTCATAGAACACATCAATTAAGATGTCGTCCCAGTAGGTAGATGCGCCAACTGAGTAGCGGTACTGTTCACCCACAGGAAGGTCAACCCATTGCATTGACGGATCGTCTTGCGGAGAAGTTTCGTAAGAGAAGCCAGCTTTCAAACGCCAGTCTGAATTCAATTGATAATCCGCACCTACCGCAAATTTCCAAACGTCATCCCAGTCACGCTCAATCGGAACACCATTAATTGGACTTCCTGCTATTCCAAAATCAAGAACGGTTGTATCCCATTCACTCCAACGATGGAACTGAATACTAGCAAGCAGGTCAAGTTGAGAGTTCAAAGCATAGCTCGCACTGACATCGATGATTTCAGGTAAAGCAATATCAGTTGATAATGAATTCAATACGCCTTGGTTAATAACGCCATTTACATCATTGTTAAACTTATGCTCTAGCTTAGAACGGTAACTTGCGCCCAGCTTAAGTTTATCTGTCGGTGTGTACATTACGCCAAGGTTATAGCCGTATGCCCAGTCAGTATCTTGCTTCGCAGTAAGCATTGACGTTGTTTGTTGGAATGCAGCCCAACTGAATTGCACACCCGCGCCTACTGACCATTGGTCATTCAGCTTATAACTCAGTGATGGGTTCACTTGCATTGCAGTAAGAGTGATATCTTCTAGAAGTGCAGCACCCGCCCAATCACTGCCGTAATCAAGGCTAGAGCCGCCAACAGCGCCAAGCGCGATACCAAGGTGTAATTTGTCTGTGACTTGATGAGCGTGGAAGGCACCAAATGACGGCATTACGGAATGAGCTTTACCATCTGGATTACCACCGTTATCTTGATACTTCATTTCAAGATCGAATGCCATGGTGTTGATGGTCGTTTTGCTTTCGCCCATGTGAGACATAGTGGCAGGGTTTGTCCACATCGCCGCTGCAGATCGAGTGTAAACACCATCACCAGCGCCAGTAGTACCAGCGTTGGCAACGACAGCTTCTTGCAAAAACAGGCCACTTGCGAATGCATTTAAGCTCGTAAAAATTGCAGTGGCAGCTAGAGAGTAAGTAAAAGTTTTGTTCATCAGAGCGCTCATTTAGCCTTAGACATTAAATTGCTCTAAGGTTACCGCAAAGCTCAATAAACAAAGGGAATATCCATTATTCCTGTACAAGCGCTATTTAAACTTTCTGGCGACGTAAGGGCGTGGTTTGTCTCGATGAATTTCACGTTGAGCAGCAATCGCCCTGTTCTTACCTAACCCAACCTTTATCTGATACCAAGTTTCGCAGAATACAGCCATGCCCGGGCTTGACCACCAAGTCTTGTTGTAGAGCTTCTTGTTAGCAGCGACGACATCTGGCGACCGATTCGCACACTCAAGTGCCAACGCATAGGCTTCAGCGTAAGGATCTTCGGCAATCTTGGTCACCAACCCATATTCTTTAGCGGTTTCACAGTCGATCACTTTGGCCGTCATCGCCATTTCAAGGGTGTGATCTTTACGCATCAGCTCTCTAAAAGCGATAGCGCCTCCCATGTCTGGAATCAGACCCCACTTTGCTTCCAATATAGAGAAGTTCGCATCCGGGCTAGCAATTCTAAAATCACCCCCACTGACCAATTGCAGGCCGCCTCCCCAACAACGACCATGAATCGCAAAAATGACAGGGCATGGAATATCTCGCCAACCCAATGAAAAGCGTTGTGCAGCGTTAGGCAATGTCGGTAGCCATTTAAACAAGAGCTTCATCGCCCCAGATTTACTGGTTAATAGGGACTTAACATCAAGCCCTGAACAAAAATCAGAACCCTCACCTTTTACTATTACGGCACGAATCTCGGTGTTCTTTTTCAGCTGAGTCACCATGTTATTCACGCCTTGAAACATTGCCATATCAATAGCATTGAGCTTATCGGGTCGATTCAACACAACCGTCGCAATTTGGTTTTCATCGATAGAACAAGTAATACGATCGAGGTTTGGCATGGTGGCTACCTTATCAGTGGTCAGACCTTTAGGTTATACATTTTATTAACATATGCCAAACTTGCACATTAAGAAGCGAGACCTGTGTTGCTTAACGTCTTTCCCTTTACACAAACGACATCAACAAAAAAGCAGTGATGGATCGCTCCATTCACTGCTTTTCATCCGTAGCTTTTATCGCCAATGGCTTTGATTGCCAGTAGCTTTGATTAGCAATGGCTTTCGGTCATGAGCAAAACCTATGTTCTTCGAGATTTCAGTAGCAAGAAGATGAAGTAGCTACCACCAATAATTGAAACTAACGTCCCTGCTGCAAGCTGCGCTGGGAACACCACCACTTGCCCTAGCCAATCGGCGAATAGCATCAATGCTGCACCAATTAAAAACGACAAGATGATCTGCTCTCGAACCAAACGAGCCCCCACCATTGCAGCGATATGCGGAGCTAACAAGCCGACAAACGCGACAGGCCCCATGGTTGTTGTCACGACCGAGCATAAGATCGCAACAATACACAACAGTGCCACGTATGCGATATTGATATTCAACCCTCTGGCACTCGCGAACTGTCGTCCAGTCGCAATTAAGGTCACCCAACGGCTCAGTAACAGAGCAACACCAATACAAGCCGTTATCACTACTGCCATTATAGTGGCTGATTCAGGCTCCACACGGTAAGTAGAGCCGGCTAACCAAGCCAATAATGTGTATTTCCCCTCACCCACTCGCGTTAAAGAGAATTGCACCAAAGCTTCCAAGACTGCGGTCAGCGAAATACCGGTAAGGATCAAAATCGATGGCGCAAACTGATGCTTCTTGCCAAGGAACAATAATAGACAGAGTGCAATCGCACTGCCTAAGAAAGCAATCCAAGGGCTCAATGAGTGAATCGAATATCCCATAAACAAGCTGCTGAAAATCAAAGCTAGAACCGCACCCGCCGACACACCAAGAATGTCTGGGCTTGCGAGCGGATTGTAGACCAACCTTTGTAAAATCACCCCAGCCACCGCTAAGCCACCACCAGCGAATATCGCGGTTAACATTCTCGGCCAACGAATAGACCATTCAAATGCATCTGGGATAACAAAGTAGCCCATATCAGAAGAAGGCTGTGACAATGCGCTCAACGCGAACAACCCGAAGATCATCAAGCCCAACAAGAAGTAAGCCAAAGATGAAATAGACTTCGGACCTTTAGGCATTGAGAAAAACAACTGATCTTGAGCAGACATTTGCTTTCTCGCAATAATGATCAACGCAGGAGCACCAATCACTGCGGTTGCCGTCCCTGTTGGAATCATGTCCAAAGACCATTGCGCCAAGAAGATCGCCAAGCTGTCGGTGACACAAAGTAATAGCGCACCTAATACACAACTCGCGATGAGTTCAGATTTAGCCTTTAGAAAACCTAGATGCCTAGCGATGTTCGGAGCAATCAAGCCGATAAAGCTGATCACGCCCACTTCGGTAATCGACACTGAAACCAACCAAACGCCGATTGCCATTAGCACAAAGAAGGTCGTGCCAATATTGAGCCCGCGCGCCGCAGCCCCTTCAGTGCCGATGGAAAGCAAAGTCAGAACTCGCGGAGCTAAGAAGAATATGGCAAAAATCGGCAACAGCTTAGGCATCAACCAAAGCACTTGTTCCCAGCCATTTTGCCCTAGGTCGCCCGCTCCCCATACAAACAGATTTTGTGCGTACTGATCGTTGAGCAGAATAATCGCCGTTGCAAATGCCCCTAATAACAAGTTGACCGCCATACCCGCCAATACAATTGGCAAGCCGCTCATGTTTTTGCTTCCGACAATCGAAACAATCAGCCCCATCGCAAGCAGCGCACCGACCAAAGCAAACCAAACTGAATACTGAGCGACCAACATCGGCGCCACCACATTCAGAATAACCAGACCAAGCCATGCACCTGACGATGTACCTAAGGTTAACGGGGACATCATGCGATTCTGTGTCAGTTGTTGAAACAAGCTGCCGATGGTGCCAAGTGTTGCGCCAACCAAGATCGCCATCACCAAGCGAGGTAAGTTGACATAGGCTAACGCCATCAACTCAAATGAATCATCAACCATTGAGTTGAATGTCGCGATGTCACTGATCTGTGAGACTTGCTGAAGCAACTCACCAATAGGACCAAATTCCGACTGCCCTAACCATAAATGAACAAGGGCAGCACAAAGCAGCGCAGCCCCCATCATAAAACCACTGGATTTCATTACTGCTCCGCTAGCGTCAACAACGATTGCGCCATGGCTTCTGCGTTATACAAGATCGACATAGCACCGCCGTAGCTCCAACTTGCCGCTACTGGGCTAAATTGACCATTGCGAACAAAGGGCATGCTCTTCCAAACCGGAGAACGGTTTAGCTTGTCTTGATATGGGAAAGGTTCAAAGTAAAGCGCAATGCCGTTCTTCACGTTCTTAAGCTCGGTCATGCGTTTTTGACTGATGCCCCACTGACTTGCAGGAAGATCCATCGCATTGTCAAAGCCAAGCTGCTCAAGTGCGTATTGTGGAATCGAGTTATCGCCATAAATGAACACCGATGTAGTACTCGCAAAACGGAAAGAAGTGACTTTCGGTTTGTCGCCCGGATACGCTTTATCTAACTCAGCTTTTAGAACAGCGATACGCTCATCCATTGCGGCCAGCTTTTGGTTCGCTTGTTCTTCTTTACCAAGCAACTGGCCGATCTTCTTGAAATTCTCAATAGCAGCCGCTGCATTGCTGTGTTGTTCGCTGTACGTTTGGTAGTAAAGCACGGGCGCAATTTCAGAAAGTCGTTCCTGAAGATCTTTCTGAGGAGAAGCGATAAGAATCACATCAGGGTTTAGCTTTTTAAGCGCCGAAAAGTTAGGTTCAGTTCGAGTGCCAATATCCGCCACGCCTTCTGGAATCGCAGGCTGAACAACCCAATCGGTATAACCTGCAATATCAGGTACCGCTACTGGTGTAACACCGAGTTCAATCACTTGTTCGGCTATGTCCCAGTTCAGCGCAGCCACTCTAACAGGCTGAGCTTCAAGGGTTTTAACACCCTCACTGTCTTCAACTTGAAAGTTGGCCATCGCTTGAGCTGATAACAACAAGCTCAATGAGACAATGAACGAACTCACTTTAGGAAAACGAGAAGTAAAATAGTTGGCTTTCATATAATCACTGTCACTTTTTAATTGTTTATTTAACGACAAAAGCAGCCTACACAGGCTGCTTAGATTTATGTATTCAAATGAATCAGAACTCGTAGTTCACGCTGAGTTCTACTGACTGCTCTGCACCGAACCAACAGTTCGATTGGTCGTAGCAGGTGTAGTACTCTTCATTAAACAGGTTGTTAACCAGCAAGTTAGCCGTTGCACCTGACAGAGTTTCACTTGCTTCCCCTAGGTCATAACCTACGGATAAATCGACAACCGTATATGATGGTACTTTTCCTTGAGTATTCGTTGCATCCATCTCCATTTCACCCATGTAACGAGCACCTGCACTGAAGCGAGTTCCCGATAAAGCACCACCATAGACATAGTAATTGCTCCATAGATTAGCGGCATGTGTCGGTACATAGATTGGTGTCGTTCCTTCAAGGTCAGGGTTTGCATCTTCCGTTACTTCCATATCGACGTATGTATAGCTCGCGTTCACATCCCAATCTTCCGTTACAAACCATCTGCCTTCGACTTCGACACCTTGAGAACGCACTTCGCCTAACTGAATCTTAGAGCGATACGTTGGATCCGATGGATCGGCAGCAATTGAATCTTTCTTAGTAATGTAAAAGTATGATGCTGTAAGTTGCTGTGCCATATCAGCAGACAGGTATTTCACACCTAGTTCGACTTGCTCACCCAGCTGAGGTTTTAAAGAGTTACCGTTAATATCGGTACCAGCAGCTGGTTCAAAACTCGTCGCGTAACTTACAAATGGAGAGATGCCATTATCTAACTCATACAAAGCACCTACGCGGTAAGAGAACTGATTGTGATCCGCTTTTTCTGTGCCATCGCTTGTTGGATAAATGCTCGTTTTTTCGTCACTCGCTTTGAACATGTCGTAACGTCCACCAGCAAGTAAAACCAGCGCGTCGTAGCGAACTTGATCTTGGAAATACAAGCCCAGTTGCTCGGTCGTGATGTCATGTGATTCACGATAATTCTCTTGTAGCTGACTCTTATCAAGCAAGTCATTATTTGGGTTGTATGCGTTAAATCCGTAGAAACCAGCGTTCGCGGTGAACTCTTGATACAAAGAGTCGCCCGTCAGTTTTAGGTAATCGAGACCAAACAATAAGTTATGCTCTAGCCCAGCAACCTCGACGCGACCTGATACTTGGTTGTCGATAACAAAGCTTTGAGAGTCTTCATCCGTGCTATACACATTTCGAATTAAGCTACCAGTTGCGGCGTTAAAATTCGTACCGCGATGGTAGGTGTTTTCTTGATATAGCGACGCATCGGAATAACGAGCGTTCTGAAGGAAAGTCCAGTTGTCATTGATTTGGTGGTTAATTTTGTAACCTAACATCAAGACTTCACGTTCAAAAGTACTCCAGTTCTTGTCGCCCATCGACACAGATGGATCACTTGCCTTCAATACTTCGAGCGGCATTGCAGAGTTAGTACCCATTGACGGATCATTCTGATAGTAAAGATTGAAGTTAATAAGTGTTCGATCAGATACCTGCCAATCTAGCGATGGAGCAATCACATAACGCTCTTCTTCAGCGTTATCAACTTGGCTGTCTTGTTTACGAGCGAGTGCAACTAAACGATATGAAAAGTCACTGTCACCTAACTGACCTGAAGTATCAATTGACGCTTCCATCAAGTTTCTTGAGCCTGTAGATACACCCACTTTTGTCGACCCGTCTTCTTGCGGTGCCTTCGCGATCATGTTGACCATACCACCCGGCGGCATCGATCCATACAACACAGACGTAGGGCCTTTAAACACCTCAACTTGCTGAATCGCAATAGGGTCGATCTGAGGTTGCAGGTTCCATCCAGTCAGGAACGGCAGAATCAAGCCATCGTAGTAACTCTGATTGTTACTAAACCCACGAATCGAGAACGTATCGTACATGGTTACTGATGCGCCCTTTTGCTCAGTCACAACACCCGGCGCGTATCTAAGCGCTTGGTTAAGAGACTTTACACCTCGTTGCTCTAACTGTTCTTCATCAATGACTGTAATACCTTGAGGTGTTTCTTCCGGCTCAAGTGCCGATTTTGTGGCTGTATTACGATAGGCTTTACCCATAATAGTGACAGTTTCTATATTCGAATCTGCCGCAGTAACGGTTTCTTCCGCCAATGCTTGCGCTGAGAACGCAGTCAGCAACGCTACTGCCAATGATGAATACTTAAAACGAGTGTGAGTGGTCATAATTCCCTCGGTACCAATGCTTAATATAAATAATAATAAATCTCATTTGCATTGTATGTATCTAGAGGTGGGATAATTAACAATTTGGTGCAAATTCAAAAAGAACTTGACCTATTTTTAGTCGAAAACGGTCAATTGATGATTAAAAAGACAATTGACCCTATTGATAGGAAGGCTTTGCTAGAAGAGAGTGAGCGGGAATATGACTACGATTTAATAATAGGAACCCAGTACTCCATTTCAGCGTCAGAGGCATGTGCTTGATAGGCAAACGGGTACACTTCAAGCTCATATCCATCGACGCCACGATAACCTGAACTTGGCATCCAATTCAGCACAAACCAACTCAAGGTGTGTCGTAAATTCTCAATTGGACCACAGTGCTTCACTACAGCATAAGTTTGCTTAGGAACCGTCAGTACCTCTAATCTTTCAGAGATAATACTCGGTAATTGCGGGATTGAAATTCCTTCCTGAAGTTCTACCCCTGCCCAATAGTGAATATTAGTCCCGTCAAAGCAAGACTGAGTCAGGTCAACCACGCCAATGAACTGGAGCACGTTGTCGTCAGGGATCTCAACTTCACCTTCTAAACGTGACCATAGCTGAGGGACTTTCTGAGCGAAGTCTTGCGTGAGTGAAAACAGACCACTGATTTCTGATGTCATGCCTTTCACTAGGAAAGACTCTCTTTCATCAATGCGCACTTCCACAAAGCTTAACGCCCCTTTTTCAGAAGTACTCGCTGTTTCAGATACTTGTATCGGCTTTCTTAGCCCGACTCTTTTGCCTGCTTTTCTATACTGACTTGGGCTAGACCCAAACATCTGCTTAAACGAGCGGCTAAAGCTTATTTCTGAATTGAACCCGAGCCCAAGAGCAATATCTATCACGCGATCTTTTCCATCAAGCAGGTGTTCTGCAGCTTGGCTTAACTTTAGCTCTCTCACATAGTTAGCCACAGTAAGCCCTGTTTCGGCTTGAAACACTCTCTGAAGCTGCCAACGAGACCAACAGCTTTGTGTCGCAATATCTTCTAACGATAGCGAGGAGCTAAGGTTCGAATGGATATAGGTTAAAACGCGACTGATACGACCAAATGCAGGTGTGTTCATATTTAAGCTTTCATATTCTCTATAGTTGACAGCGACATATTCGATTCACCAATACTTTTATCATTTAAAACGGCTTTTATCACTCAAAAAAAGAAGCGCTCATGTGTGTTCTATAAAATGACCAAAAGATAGAGGCACCGAGTAGATGCTCCATTTTGTATGGTTATCCTCGATTATGTCCGTTATGATAACGCTACTGATTCTCATTTAATGGTTTATGATGCTTTCCCAGCTGCACAATATTATCACTCGTCGGAGAGCCCCGTCTCTACATCAGAAAATCTTCGCTCACTCAAAACAAGTGACATCTTATTTAAGTGGAAGCTTTGGTGTTCTGCATAGCAAGAGCATTGCAATAACGAATGATGATAGCCATAAAGAAATCAAACGAGTTTACGATGGCCTTGCGCAGAGCCACCCTGAAGCAGGCAAAGCCTATTGGTTAACCCGAACGTGGGATCTGGTTTGCTGGCAACCAATCTACGTGACCTTTATATCTATCTACGGCCTTCATTCACTGCCTGATATTAAGAACATCGGCCAGTTTAGGTACAAAGAATTTGTCACAGGCTACCGTTTCTTTAATGGTGATCATCAACACGGTTCACCAGAAGAACTGATTCCACAAGCAGGCGAAGCTATTCTTGCACTCACAGAGTTTTATCGTAGCCAGATTAGTGAGTGGACACGTATTCGTCCGGGGTTTACCAATCATCTACTTGCTGATCTATTATTAGGCAGCTTGATAAAACTACAGCAGCACGAACCGAGCCTAACCAACGATTATATCACTGAACAAGCTAAGCTTTGGTTAGAAGCATGCCAGTTACCTGAAAATCATTTAAACAGCCTTAAAATAGACGCTGATTCGGGGATGCTAAAACTGATCAGAATCAGCTGCTGCTTAGTTTATAAGTGCGACTCTAGAAAGTATTGCGACGATTGCCCAAGACATCCCGACAACAAAAAAACAGCTCAATAACACCCTCTATTTTTAAAAGCCAATAAAGCTCGTTTAATTTCACTGAAGCGCTTTATTGGTCTAGGCACAGGACTGACATGTTTCAGCTTTCAAACATCAAAATTGTTCGTGATGAACGAACGATTCTCTCAATCGAAGACCTCTCGATTCCGACCAACGAACTGACCGTCGTTCTTGGCCATAATGGTTCGGGTAAATCTACACTCGTTAATTTACTCTCAGGGCAGATGTCACCAGATCATGGCAGCGTGGAACTAGACGGCGCTTCCCTCTCTTCATTCAAAAGCAAAGACTTAGCCAAGCAGATTGCTTATTTACCGCAAAAACTCCCCGCTTCTGCTGGCTTAACTGTCGAAGAGCTGGTTCGTTTAGGGCGTTTCCCATGGAGAGGCGCACTAGGCCGTTGGAATTCAGAAGATAAGTCGATCATCCAGCAAGCAATGGAAAGAACCGGTGTTACTGAATTCTCACAAGCATTAGCGGATGACTTATCTGGTGGTGAACGTCAACGAGCGTGGGTCTCTATGTTACTAGCTCAACAGTCACCGGTATTGATCCTTGATGAACCGACTTCTGCACTGGATGTTCATCATCAATTTCAGCTAATGGGCTTACTGTCTGAACTCAACAAAAAAGAAGATGTTGGGGTGATCGTTATTTTACACGATTTGAACCTAGCGCTTCGTTACGCGACGCATATTGTCGCCCTGAAAAAAGGTCAGATTGCGTTCGAAGGCAGCGCGGATAAGTTACTCGATGAAGAGGCTTTGTCAGCACTGTATGAGTCCCCTATCCGACTGATCGATCATCCAGCGCCAGCCAATACTGCAGCAAGTGAGAAGGTTGCAGTCGTCTGTGAATAGTTCGGGCATTTCAGTCTAAGCTCTAAGCTCTAA
>NZ_JBFROI010000040.1:0-14626 GCF_041471405.1 Vibrio sp. 10N.261.52.C11 | reverse complement strand
TCTAAGCTCTAAGCTCTAAGCATAATAAAGGCCATTGAAATCATAAACTTCAATGGCCTTTTCGTTTTTCACTCACTAGCTAGCTAAATAATTAAATAACTAGCTAAGCTGGGACTCTCTCGCTTCTTGACTACTGAAACCACGTAAAATATTAAACAGGGTAATCAGTGTGAACAACATGATGACAAGCGATAGATGCCACGCTTCTCCTAGTCCTAACTGAACCAGCCCCATGCTCACCATTGAAGACACCACCATCTGCCCTCCGCCAGACATCGCAGCAGCCGCGCCAGCGTTCTTCTTATAAGGCAACATCACCAACGCCTGAGCACA
The DNA here is from genome assembly GCF_041471405.1 of Vibrio sp. 10N.261.52.C11. Taxonomy (NCBI): domain Bacteria; kingdom Pseudomonadati; phylum Pseudomonadota; class Gammaproteobacteria; order Vibrionales; family Vibrionaceae; genus Vibrio; species Vibrio sp. 10N.261.52.C11. The sequence continues at coordinate 14,293 of NZ_JBFROI010000040.1, read as the reverse complement.
AGGTAACGCTATACCATTGCCAAGAATCATCAAGAACTGGCCAAGCATTAAATAAAGTGGCTCAAGTGGACAAAAGAAAAGCCACAACGCCGCAGCCACATGTAATACAGGTGTGCATAACAGAGTTTTCTTGTTGCCCAGCATAGGGCGAATACGGTTACATAAGCTTGTTCCGCCGAGCATGCCTAATGCAGGAATCACCGCCCACATCGCGTATTCATCTGACGTCATGCCAATCTGATTTTGCATGATAAATGGCATCACTGATACGGTGGTGATCATCAAGCTAAAGTTAAGCCAGCCAATACTCGCAAAGCTCATAAAATAACGAGAAGTGAGTAGCTCTTTGTATTGAGAAATCATTTTCTTCGGTGAAGGGATAGCCGAAACCTTAGTGACGGTTTCCTTAAACTTGAACGCCAATACCACCCAAGCCAATGAGACATAGCCAAGTAGTGAGATAAACACCATACTCCAGCCAAAGTGGAAGTTAATAAACCCACCGATAACAGGCGCGATCAAAGGTGTTATAGAGGCAACCATCGCAATATAAGACATAGCCAAAGGCAAGTCTGCGCCGTTGAATCTATCGCGCGTCGAGGCACGAGCAAGTACAGCGCAACAGCCGGTTCCTAGGCCTTGTAGAAATCGCCCCATCACCATATTGGTAAACGAGTGGCTGAAGAAAATGATCATCAATAGTCCCAGCATGGCGATTAATAATCCGCTCAGCAGCACTTTCTTGCGCCCAAGAGCATCGGAAATAGGGCCATAAATAAACTGGGAAGGCCCAAAACCTAATAGGTACACGCTTACCAATAGCTGGGCTTGCTCTAGTGATACATCGAAGTCTTTGGCGATCCAAGGTAGTGATGGAAACACCAGTCCCATACTGAGCTGACCGATACTGATGACCAAGCACGCAAGTAAGATCGATTTAAAATCAAATCCACGACTCATCGTTTAATAGGTCCGTTCGAAGAAAAATCGTGCGTATCTAACTCACAACATAAAAACTGAGAAAATAGCGAAAATGCTGCTGGTGAGTTGTTCATAATGCTCCGACAGGATCAAATAGAGAAAGGCAGAGTAAACATACGTGAGCTTGTATAATCATACAATAGGCGTTCAACTAAATATGTGAATAGTCACTTTTCAGCAACCTCGGCTTTCCGCCTATCGGCCACAAGCGCTAGACTAACACTAGATGCTCATAATCAAGGGACTTCAATGAACACTCATCACCGTATTTTTTCATGTGCTTTGGCGCTGCTTGCCTCAGGTCCTGTAACGTCAGCCTTTGCTTGGCAGGCAGAGAAGATCACCGACGGACTCGTGATCCCTTGGGGACTGGCTTATGTCAACGATAAGTCCATGCTAGTCACAGAAAAATCAGGCGTCATTAAACATGTCGATTTAAAAACTGGCGATCAACACACACTCTTCAGGCTGCCCAATGTATGGGCGAAAGGCCAAGGTGGATTATTAGATATCGCACTTTCCCCTTTTGAAAACGGAAAGTTCTACGTCACTTACAGTAAAGACATCGATGATGAAGGCGTAACAACACTGGCTTCTGCTAATTACAGCAATAATGAAGTCATCAATTGGACAGACGTGTTTGTATCTAAATCTAGAACGGACACCGGACGTCACTTTGGTAGCCGTATCACCTTTGATGATAGCCACCTGTATTTTTCAATCGGCGACCGTGGTGATCGAGACAACGGCCAAGACACCATGACTCACGCCGGATCAATATTACGACTGAATGCCGATGGAAGCACACCAAGCGATAACCCATTCACGGATAACAACAAAGTGCTCAATGAAATTTGGAGCTTTGGCCATCGTAATCCACAAGGTCTGTATTACGATTTCCCGACTCAAAAGCTTTGGTCGATTGAACACGGCCCTCGCGGTGGTGATGAAATTAACCTAATAAAAGCGGGTGCCAACTATGGGTGGCCTGTCACCTCACACGGAAAAGAGTATTGGGGCCCTATCAGCGTTGGCGAATCGGAAACCAAAGATGGTATTGAAGCGCCAAAAAAAGTCTATGTTCCTTCAATCGCTCCGGGCAGTTTGATTGTTTACCAAGGAGACAAATACCCAGAGCTGAAAGGCAAACTGCTGGCTGGCGCACTAAAACTTACTCACATCAATATTGTGACAGTCAATGAACAAGGTGAGGCAATCGAGGAAGAACGCATTTTAGAGGACTTGGGCGAAAGGGTAAGAGACATCGAAACTTCACCAAACGGAGACATCTTCTTCAGCACTGATAATGGCAACCTGTACCGCTTGAAAAAGTAGCCGAGACCTCGTTCAAGTAAAGGCACTTACCTTACAACGACATTTATAAATATAAGCCGTTAAAAGTGGGCTCAACGCCAAGTTAGCGGCTTTAAATTTGCAAAAATGAATGCGCTAAAACAGTGCATTTACTCCAAATTCGTCATCAATTTCGACCACCTTTTTCACAAAAACTACAACAAATCACCATACAACTGTAACTCCATGATATTTAAGGAATGCAAAGTTTGACTACCCCCAAGTTTCTGCAACCTTTCCCTATGTATTCGATTGACTATCCCCTGATTTGATTTAGACTCGTTCCCGGCTAGAAAGAAAGTTCTTTGTATATAAACATTTCGTTGGATTACTAGTAACCCCGTTGTGTTGTACGCAATAGCAATAAACTTTTCCACGCTATCAGTGCCACAATTGGCTCAAAATAAAAATTTAATTTTAGGATATCATCATGTCTAACACAGTTACTGGTACAGTAAAATGGTTCAACGAAACTAAAGGCTTCGGCTTCATTCAACAAGAAAACGGCCCAGACGTATTCGCACACTTCTCTGCTATCACTGGCGACGGTTTCAAAACTCTTGCTGAAGGCCAAAAAGTTGAGTTCGTAGTATCTCAAGGTCAAAAAGGCCCACAAGCTGACAGCATCAAAGTACTTTAATCTGGTATTTTAAAGCTTTCTAAAAATAGCCAGCCTCTGCTGGCTATTTTTTTACCCGCTATTCAGAGATTTAAGGTAATATTCCCCTTCACTATTTCTACCTAAGACACCCTCTCAATGGCTCTTAAACCCACAATCTACAAGTTTCGTATCTCTTTAACCGATATGAATCGCGACTATTACGACTCTTTCAATCTAACGGTTGCACAACACCCTTCTGAAACAGAACAGCGAATGATGGCTCGAATCATGGCTTTCTGTATCAATGCATCTCCTGAACTTGAGTTCACTAAAGGATTGTCTAGCATTGAAGAACCCGATTTATGGCAGAAGTCGTTAGACGATCAAATCCTAGAATGGGTCGATGTGGGCGAACCCGATCCAGAGCGTGTTAAGAAGGCAACTCGCCTATCTAAATCAGTACGCGTATTCAGCTTCAACACTAAATCAAACGTTTGGTGGGAGCAGAACAAAGGTAAATTCGGCTACCTAAAAGCTCAGATCGTTCGTCTAGACAACGATGGTATTGAGCAGCTAGCAGCGATGACACAACGTACGATGGATCTTTCAGTCATGCTGACGGGTAACTCTGCTTTCATTAACAGCGATACTCAATCGGCAGAAGTAACGTGGGAAGAGCTACAGAGTAATGACTGAGCGTCCAACCCCGAATAATTCGCAAACAGAAGCTAGCCTGCAAGAAGAAGCCAAGCAGCAAGCCGACGCGCAGCAAGAAATCAAAGCCAAACAACAAGCTAGAACCAAGCTTCACCAGTGTTTAAAAGAAGCAGGTTTAGGTTCAGTCAAAGCGCTCTCGACAGGCTACGAGAAAGAGCTGTCGTCATTTATTGATGAAAACCACGCTTTGTTTAAACACGCTTGCGAGAACAAGCCGGAGAACTCTGCACGTCAGACGTTGCTTGGCTTGCTAACCAAGGAACATATCGATGCAAGCTATCGCTTTGAAAGCAATAAAGAAGCGAATGAGGCGATGCAAAATGTATTCGATAATACAGTGGGAACTGAGCACAGCGACAAGTTTCAAAACTCTAACGCTCAACAGTTAAAACTAGTCACGCATTTGTGGTTGTTCATTCAAGGACGACTAGGAATGGATTACAGCCTAGCCAATGATCACGCAGCTGTAGCCGCTACGCTACTGTCTCGTATATCGAGAAGCAATGATGATGAGATTCGCATAGAGTTCATGGCGAGTTTTTACGATGGTTTGAGCATCTATCAAGCCGAGAACAAGCCATCCGGTATTGTTCACCACTTAAAGCGTTTGTTTAACCTTTCTTAAGCACTCCACCAGCGACTGATTCTAGTTACGCTCTATATGCTTTCAACAAACGTTAAGATATAGAGCGTGCTTTTTCTGCTTGGCCGCAACAGATTCCCTATTACGTTCATTCCTCACTTTAGGGAATGGCGAAAGTGAATAAGTCGCTCATTCTTCACTTTAGGGAATAACAGCATTCTCAGCCATTACAGTTGACTTCATTGCAGGCGTAAAAAAGCCCCGCATAAAGCGAGGCTTAGAATATTTTCAACGAACTTCAATTTACAAAGGCTAAATCACGTGCATCCAATAACGAAACGTATTAACGCAGGCCGTGTAAGAATTCGTGGCGCGTTGCTGGGTTTGATCTGAAGATACCGCCCAGAGCTGTTGTTGTCGTTTCGCTAGTCGCGTCCATTACACCGCGTGATTTTACGCAGTAATGAACCGCATCCATGGTGACAGCAACGTCATCAGTTTCGAGTAGCGTTTGCAGTGCAACAAGGATCTGCTGCGTCATACGTTCTTGAACTTGTGGGCGCTGAGCAAAGAATCGAACAATACGGTTAATCTTTGAAAGGCCGATGATTTTCCCACGAGGGATATAAGCGACCGCAGTCTTACCATCAATCGTCACTAAGTGGTGCTCACAAGTACTGGTCACGGTAATGTCTTTTACTCGTACCATTTCACGAACGCCCATCTTGTTTTCGATTACCGTAATTTTAGGGAAATTGGCGTAATCCAAACCAGAGAAAATTTCATCCACGTACATTTTAGCAATACGTTGCGGTGTTTCTTCCAGACTATCGTCCGTAAGATCAAGTTCAAGGAGAGTGAGAATCTCACGCATATGGTGTTCGATTCGTTCCTTTTTCTCTTCTCGGCTAACCTGGTTTGGACTCATTGGTGTCTCTAAACCACGGCTTGCTAGCGCATCTTTAACCAACTTCGCTGATTCGCTAAGACCTGACATTGAACTTCCTCTTTTATTACCCCTTCTGGATGGCAAACAAGGATACTCGGAATTTTGAATAAATACACCCATATTTTAAGGGAGGTCATTATTTACGGGGCTTAAACTGTGCTAGAGTGGCTAGAATTTCGTTGGCGAACCATCATGATTTGATAACTATTGAATCCCTATTGCCAACCGCCAAATCAAAATAATAACGATCAAAGGATTTCAATTATGGGCTGTTGCGACGCTCCGGGCTTGATGCCAATTGAAGAAGCACTAGATAAGCTGCTATCACCAATTCAACCTATTCAAACGACCTTATCACTGCCATTAGCAGAAGCATTGGGTTACGTACTTGCTGAAGATATTCTATCCCCTATTTTCGTCCCTCCTTTTGATAACTCAGCAATGGACGGCTATGCACTGCGCTTAGCAGACCTAGAGAACAGTAAAGTGCTGCCTTTAGCGGGCAAGTCCTTTGCAGGTCAACCTTTTGAAGGTGAATGGCCAGCAAACACCTGTATTCGCATTATGACTGGCGCAAAGATCCCGGAAGGTTGTGACGTCGTAATCATGCAAGAAAACACTGCTGAAACTGACGCTGGCATTGAGATTCAGCAAGACGACATCAAGCTGAACAATAACATTCGCCCTACCGGTGACGACATCAAGCAAGGCGATATCGTTCTTAGCCGTGGCGAACGTTTAACACCTCGTGACATTCCAATGATTGCTTCGCTCGGTGTGAGTCATGTAACTGTGGCACACAAACCTAAAGTCGCTTTCTTCTCTACTGGCGATGAGCTCAAGCCATTAGGTCAGCCTCTTGAAGATGGTCAGATCTACGACAGCAACCGCTACGGTATCAAACCACTGATTGAAGCGTTTGGTTGCGAAGCAATTGACCTAGGTATTATTCCTGATTGCCCTGCAACGCTTAAAGAAACCTTTGTAAAAGCGCAAGAACTGGCAGACGTAGTTGTCACTTCTGGTGGCGTAAGTGTCGGCGAAGCTGATTACACCAAAGACATTCTTGAAGAGCTTGGCGAAATCGGCTTTTGGAAACTAGCAATCAAACCAGGTAAACCATTCGCATTTGGTGAGCTAGACAACGCTTGGTTCTGTGGCCTACCGGGTAACCCAGTGTCTGCAATGATGACCATGTACGTGTTAGTTCAACCTATGCTGGCTAAACTTGCCGGTCACACTGCGTGGACAGCACCAGAATCGATTCCTGCGATCACTAAATCTGCATTCAAAAAAGGCCCAGGCCGTACTGATTATCAACGTGGTATTTACTCGATTGAAAACGGTAAGTTTGTAGTAGAAACAACAGGTAACCAAAGCTCTGGCGCTTTCCGCTCAATGAGCTTAGCAAACTGCTTTGTGGTACTAGAGCGCGAACGTGGCCGTGTTGAAGTCGGTGAAACGGTTCAGATTCAACTGTTTAACTCCACGCTTTACTAACGAGGCTTGCTGATGGAAATACTGTCTGACGCAGAGATGCTTCGCTATAACCGCCAGATCATTCTCAAGCAGTTTGATTTTGAGGGTCAAGAAGCGTTGAAACAGAGCTCGATTTTGGTGTTAGGTGCGGGTGGTTTAGGCTGTGCCTCTGCTCAATACCTTGCGACTGCGGGTATTGGTAAGCTAATGCTGATCGACGACGATGTTGTCGAGCTTTCAAACTTGCAACGACAAGTGCTTCACACCGACGCTGATATTGGTAAGAAGAAAGTCGTTTCAGCCGCTGAATCATTACAGGTGTTAAACCCACACCTTAGAGTTGAAACGGTTGACCACAGACTTGATGACGAGGCACTAGCAAAGCTCATTGAAGCGCATTCGTTAGTACTTGATGCCAGCGACAACGTTGAAACGCGCAATCAACTTAACCGTTTGTGTTACGCCTCAAAAACGCCACTTGTATCGGGCGCTGCGATTCGCATGGAAGGTCAGATTAGCGTCTTCACTTATCAAGATGCTGACGCACCCTGTTACCAGTGTTTAAGCGCTCTATTTGGCAACGCTGCTCTAAGCTGTGTTGAAGCCGGTGTGATGGCACCTGTTGTTGGCATGGTAGGCGCGGCTCAGGCTTTGGAAGCTATCAAGGTTATTGCCAAGTTTGGACAACCAAAGCAAGGCAAACTTTTGATTCTCGATGCCATGTCTCACAGCTGGCGTGAAATGAATTTAATAAAGATGCCTAATTGTTCGGTGTGTGGTAAGTAATAAAAAGAGCCAAAGCCCATTGAGTTGGCTTTGGCTCGTTACCCTAATACGTTGTTAATGATTAGAAGTATATTCAGAAGCGACGTAATCTAGCTCCTTTTGCTCTGCGAGCATCTCAACTACAATTTCAGGTAGTGATGGAACCCCATGAAGAAAACCTTGTTGGTTAAAGCCGCCTAGAGCTTCCAGAAATGCACAGGTGTCTTTATTTTCAACACCCTCATAGATAATACGTGCGTTTTTTACCGAAACGAGCTTCTTAACTTCATCGATTTTTTGCATGTAATCAATGTTATGGCAAAGTCCCCATGTAATGGTTTTATCTATTTTTATCTCACTAATAGGCAGTTTGACAATACGTTCAATATTCGATGCTTCCATCCCAAAGTCATCTATAGAGATCTCAAAACCATTCAACCTTAGCCGTAAAATATTTGCCAACAATTCTTTTTCAATATTGCCTGAAAGCCCCTTTTCAGTCAGCTCTACAACGATAGTATGCTCAATACCTTGCTTATAGATCTCGAGTAGATTATCGACAACAGATTCATCAGTCAGTAAATTAGGATCGATATTAATTGAGAACCTCAACGATTTATCAAGTTCACTGAAGTGGAGATGATAGTCCTGAATGAATTTATTTATCACGATATTGGTAAAAACCTTTTGCTTTCCTAGCTCTTCAATTACTGGCAAAAAATAGCTCGGTGGAAGTAAGGTCCCGTTTTCATCAGACCATCGTGACAACACTTCAAACCCCGAAATAACATTTATATCCGAAACAACTTGCGGCTGATAAACCAGATTGATGGGAAAATCGTCATCGATGATTGTTGCACGGTTACCAAAGCCAAGCTCGCTTTTGGTTATGGTTTCAACTTCAAGTGCTTTATCAACCAACTCACTTATTTGGTTAGCCCAAATAGGCTTTTCTAGTGAAGCGACAACATTTAACTCATAGAGCTTTCCAAGCATACTCACCGAGCTAACAATGGATTTATCCAAACCTGAAATAATGATTATTTTAGACTCAACATTTTGTTTCGACATCATACTCAAGAGTTCAAATCCATCGCCATTGGGCATCATGATGTCCATAATCACCAAATCAAATGATGCGTTTTGCATTTTGCTCATTGCATCGAACGCATTTTCTGCAAACTGTACAGATGTTTTTTTATTAGATAAAGAGACCGCATTTTTAATGACCTCTCTCGATAGTTCAACATCGTCAACAATCAATACTGTGTTATTCATTCTCTTCACCTTTATAGTTTGCAATAATATCCATCCAAGTGCGTTGTGATTTCATTTTCTTTGAATCCAAGTTCATGACCTTCATTGATCTATCGTTACTTCTTACACTTCGATACTCGCAGCCCAATGAAAAAAACAGATCAAAAATCCTTTTGCTTTTCAGTAGTATATAAAGCTCTTTATCTGGATTTAAGCTTTGTAGATACTTGTACGCCTCTCTGCCCATTGTGTCTGTAAATGACGAATAATGAGTGCAGTTAAAAGTAACAACTAAATGTGCTCTATCTTCTTTAGATACTAAGACTTGCTCCAAAAAATCTGCTGCAAGATTATAGTTAGCACTTAATAAGTGTCCGATTAATTGCCCATTAACCGTGACGAGCGTTAACTCTCCAGAATATTGATTTATTATTTTTTCAATAATTACCTTTCTACTCAGATCTAAATCTTCTAAATTACTGAGCATAACGTTATCCTCATATTCAAAGATGACATCAATTAACTTGGTAATCTTCCCAAGAAGGAATGAATTATTTGAGTTAATCACCGTAACTTCTGTTTGGACGTGCATGTTCATATCAATATAACCGTTATTATTAAATTTATTCGTTAACCCTGTGAGAACTGTTTGTGAGTCGTTTGCCTCCCAAACATCAAATATGTTGACTCCAATAAGGTCCAGTAACTCGTTTTGACGTTTTAAGTGGGGAGTTGTTACTCCTCTTTCCCAACGGCTTAGTGTCACAACGTCCAGGTTGTTAAAGTTAGAGTTACTTCTTTGAATCGCATCAACAAAATTAGTTTGAGACAAACCATTATTAACACGAAACGTACGTATAATATTTCCAAACATAGCTTTATTTTCTTATTCGTTATTGTGATTTAGCTTATTTTTAATTAAATACGAACAAAAGCTAAGGGCAAGCTGTGATTGAATAATTTGAAAATGCCCAGCTACTCTCAACACTTATTGGATGATAGTTATTTTCATAACAGTTTGGGCATTATCTTGATGACAATGCCCATAACTCTCAGAAAAACAGATGAAAATAATACATGAAGATCCGAAGATGGCTTACCCTCAGGTTATAGGTAGGAGTATTTAACTAAGTTAGCAAGTACCACCTGATAAAGCGCGATGAAGCTTTAGCTTTAGATCGCTCGGGTTGAGCGGTTTGGTTAGATAACACGAAAAGTATTGGTCCATTCGAGCCTCTTCTTGAATGGTAGCTCGTGCCGTAACGGCAATTATAGGTAACGATGGCTTACGCTTTCCCAACTCAGAAGCAAGCTCAATGCCATCCATAACCGGCATTGAAATATCCGTCAGTACAACATCAAAGTCATGTTCAGAAGCGAGTGCTAAAGCCTCCAAACCATCATTCGCGGTCATGCATTCACAACCTAGCTCGTTTAAGTGGAACTCTAGAATTTCTCGGTTGAACTCAACATCATCAACGATCAAGGCTTTTTTACTTGTGCAGTCTAAGCGCTCTCTAACGTTATATACCTGTTCAGCAACACCGTTAGAACACTCAAGAACATTCATAATTTCTTGAGCTGGGAGTGAGATAACAAAAGTACTACCGGTGCCGAGCACACTCTCAACACGCAACGAACCCTTCATTAACTCTACGATGGTTTTAGTTATCGCCAAGCCCAAGCCAAAACCAAACTGTTGGTCTTCTTGATTAACCTGTTCAAAGCCGTTAAACACCGCATCCAATTTATCTTGGGGAATACCGACTCCAGTATCGCTTACGGAGATATTGAATGCTCTATCGTCGGTTGAAACTTCTATTGTCACCCCTCCCTTGTTTGTAAACTTCAATGCGTTCGAAACTATATTATTGATTGCTTGCTTAATACGAAGCTCATCAATCATCAATGTTGTCGAAGCATCGACATTGCATATAATATCAAGCGACAATTGTTTAGACTCGCTAAGCGGAAAAAACGTATTTTCAATTTCGCGCATCAAACTCATTACTGACAGGCATTTAGGGTTTAATGAATAGCTTGCTGCTTTTACTCTTTCAAAATCCAATAGGTCATTCACAATGCCTAAAATAGTATTGCTCGCACTCGAAATACCGTTCAGCTGATGGCGATATTCGTCAAAGTTTTTGCTATGGCTTAGCATATGTGTATAACCAATAATCGCGTTCAGTGGCGTGCGAACCTCATGGGACACATTTGAAAGCAGCACCGATTTCTGTTTATTGGCCTCACTCGCCTCTTGCGCTGCTATCTCGTACAGCTTCGTTCGCTCTTCAACTTCATATTCAAGCCCTTCAATCAAATTTTGAATCTGGATCCCAGCCTCAGAATAAGCCTTTGAAAGCTGTTCAATTTCGTCTCCATTACTATAAACAGTATGTCTGGATTTATTAAAATCACGCTGCTTTAGATATTTAGCTTGTGCGATCAATTTAGAAATAGGTATCAGCATCTTATTCACCGCGATTGAGTTAATAGCTAAAAACAGACCAAGCAAAAGGATATAAGCAAAGAACAGGCGTTTGATCAACGAGTTATCACCAGATAAAACCAGCTCTTTGGTGGTCGCATAACTGGAACGAATCACATGCTCTGGCGTGACTAAAATCAACCTCCAACCGGTTTGACGGTTCTGAACAAAAGTGACATTGAAAACACCTTTTTCGCCACTTACCACAAAACTACCCAAGTAATGTGACATGATATGGCTTCCGACACTCTTTTGAATTTGTTCATCAAAAACACTTTCAGACATCAATTGGTCGACATTCTGTTGTAGATTCGACGCGATAAGCTTGCCGCTGTCGTCTACTAAGAAATAACGGTATTGGAATTCATCGATCATATTTTCAAAAGTCAGTGAACGAGAAAAATACTCTAAATCTAAATCAAATTTGAGTAACGCGTTATCCCAGTGCTCTGGACGGATATAAATGGCAAACTTAGTGACGTGCCCCACTTTAACTTCTTTCCCTATATAGAAATTCTTGTAGTGGATCATGCGACTAAAATCGACAGAAATAGAGCGGCTTACAATACCATTTTCGGTGATAGAGACTTCTTGGTTGCGTTCAGTGTCAATAAAAAGCACCTTTTTGATAAAAGGCTTACGCTCTGTGTTGATATAAGCCAGTTGTTTATTACGAAGTGCCTCGTTTTTCGATTCATTAACAAAATCATGAGCAAAATCAATCGCTACATGCTCCACTTCCTCAGTGATCAGCTCGACCTCTTTATCAAGGGTTACACTTTGAGCTTTCACAAAGGTAAGTAGAAGCTTTTTGTTATTTCCCGTAATGCTCTCCTTTATCTCTTCAAATTGGTTTTGTGAAGAAACCTGAACGATTTCGATAGCGGAGTACGTAAGCAACACCACAAATAGAACCAGTATTGTTGCGTTGGTGAAAATGATTTTATTTTTAAAAGACACGTTCATATCCTCCAACTTAAGCGTCAAAAAGTTGAATCATGGCGTTAGACACATCCATCAAAATCTTTTTTCCGGCACTTTCATTGATTACCGCGTCGTAGTGCTCCAATTTAAGACAAATTCTTGCAACCTCTGTAGCCCCGCAAGATAACGCAATGCCTTTCACTTTATGGGCGAGCGCTCGATTGGACTCACCTCCTTGAAGAATATCATCATTAACCTTGTGCAAACTTCTAATAGCAATCTGACGAAATCGAACGCCAATATCCGATTGAAAGTTACAACCCGTCGCCATTAAAAATACATTTGTGTCGATGCTATACATACCAATTTCTCCCGCCTTCGTGACCCCCCTTAATTTTGACCGTCTGTTACAAAACTGATATGGCAGATCGAGAATTTAAATAACCGGAATGCCCAATGGCATTGTCTGTTTTTTAACTTGGCTTATGCCATATTCACTGCTGGCTACATTTGGACAATAGATCACACTTTTTATGATTATCGAGTGAAAATAATGGCTCAACTTTTCAGACATACTTTTAGACGCTTGGAACAATTAGGTCGAGTGTCTATAAAACAAATATTTGGCGTAACGGCCTTCTATGTAGATCACGTTTTGCTCGTTCTACATAAAAGTGGGGAGCTGTACCTCAGAGGAACACCGGCACAAAAAGGCTACTTTATTAACAAGGGCTACCCCAAGGTGAATGCGAGCGTACTTGGAGTAAGTCAGAATGCGGATTATTACAAGTTGCCAGCAAACCCTTGGAGCAAGTATTCTTTGACTCTATGTGAAGCAGAAATCGCACTAGAGCAAATAAAGAGATCACGAAGCAGTTATATTTCTGCTCCCGAAAGGCTCAAAGACTTACCCAACATGCGATTCTCAACTGAGCAACTTCTTGAGAAAGCGGGTATAAACTCCATTGAGAAACTCAAAAACCTGGGCACGATTGGTGCTGTAGAGGCTATCCAACAGCATACCCACCATAAACCAACCATCGAGTTAGTTTGGTCGTTAGAGGGTGCAATCCAGGGTATACACCGTTCACAACTGCCGACGAACCTAAAAAATGCATTGCGCACCCAAGCTCAAAGTTATTGTTAGCCTATATTGTTTTAACGAAGCTTAGATTCTTGTTAAATCCAAATGCGGTCAATTTGATGCCGTGGCTATTCCTAGCTACGGCTCATTAGGCTAACCCGCTGTCCTTAAGTGATTTCACTCAAGTTTAACGTCTTTAAATTAGCCTCCCCTTTCATTTGATCGCCCACTCCGTTTTAATTTTCACTGCCAGCCTTTATTTTGGTTTCCTACTATTCCCTCTGCTACAAATTACCATTCAAGTTTTAATGCAACTGAATTTATAACTATTTATTTTACAACCTGCCCTATCGCTACCAAACTAGGCATATCAACACAACACTAATAAAAGGTGCCTAAATATGCGTTCATTAATCTTTATTTCAACAGCAGTATTAGCAACTCTTATCTCTTTTCAGTCGGCGGCCGCAAATGTCACTGTGCGTTGGACAGGGAAAGTACCGACTTCTGACTGCGCTTCAAACCCTATTAGCAATCAAGTCGCGTTCAACTCACAAAGCGAACGTTGTAAGGTTGAACTTAAACAAACTGAAATAACTAATACAAAAACAGCAAATAAAATGGTTTCGTTTGATGTGTAATATGAAAGGAAAACCCATTAAGTAGGCATAATAGCCAGATTAATATTCAACCTGACCTTGCATGTAATCGCAGCAAATAAATAATACGGGTATGATAATTAAACTGGCTGTTTGTTTATGCACTTAATCTTACATAAAGGGTCGCTAAGAATTTCGCTAGCCGACCACCCAACGATAAAACCCATCCAGCTCACACTCAGTGAATTTTTAGTTCTAAAAGAGTTACTCACTCATCAAGGGGAGCATTTAACCAAACACCATCTACTAAAAATGGGATGGCCCAATTCATTCGTCTGTGACAATGCATTGAATATGGTGATCATGTCTTTAAGAAAGAAGCTTCTTAGGCTCGGTGGATGGATAGAAATCAATACCATTTACAAGATAGGTTATAGTTTAAATAAAACTGACAAAATATGTGTTTTGCAGTGAATTTAAACACTCCCGTCGCTTTGTTTCCTAATTGGA
>NZ_JBFROI010000039.1:0-15913 GCF_041471405.1 Vibrio sp. 10N.261.52.C11 | reverse complement strand
ATACCTTCCATCAGACAGCCATCACCCATGAATGCATAAGTGTAGTGGTCTACGATGTCGTGGCCTTCTTTGTTGAACTGTGCTGCTAGCGCTTTCTCTGCCATAGCCATACCAACAGCGTTAGTGATGCCTTGACCTAGAGGACCAGTCGTTGTTTCGATGCCTGGTGCGTAGCCGTACTCTGGGTGACCTGGAGTCTTAGAATGCAGTTGACGGAAGTTTTTAAGATCTTCAATTGAAAGCTCGTAACCTGCTAGGTGAAGCAGAGAGTAAATCAGCATTGAGCCGTGGCCGTTAGACAGGATAAAACGGTCGCGGTCAGCCCACTCTGGGTTTGCTGGGTTATGGTTTAGGTGAGAGCGCCAAAGTACTTCAGCGATGTCTGCCATACCCATAGGTGCGCCTGGGTGACCAGAGTTTGCTTGTTGTACGCCGTCCATGCTTAGAGCACGAATAGCGTTAGCTAGATGTTTGCGATTCATAAGAACTTCCGAATAAAAATTAAGAAAAACAAAATTGATAAAAGTAGGGGAACTGAACGTTCCCCTATTTGAATTTGGTAAGAGTGATTACAGCTTAGCTGCGATCATGTCTTCTAGTTTGCCTTGGTCAACGGCGAAGTTGCGGATGCCTTCAGCCAGTTTCTCAACAGCCATTGCATCTTGGTTGTGGTCCCATAGGAACTCAGCGTGAGTCATCGCTGCTGGACGCTCTTTAGTACCGTTAGAGTCGATAAGCTTCTCTACTACTTCGCCTTCTGCTGCTTCTAGGTCTGCTAGAAGTTGAGGAGCGATAGTTAGACGGTCACAACCAGCAAGTTCAAGGATCTCGCCGATGTTACGGAAGCTTGCGCCCATAACAACAGTTTTGTAGCCGTGGTCTTTGTAGTAGTTGTAGATATCTGAAACAGAGATTACGCCTGGATCTTCTGAAGCTTCGAAATCACGACCTTCTTTCGCTTTGTACCAGTCCATGATGCGACCAACGAAAGGAGAGATTAGGAATACGCCAGCTTCAGCACAAGCGCGAGCTTGAGCGAAAGAGAATAGAAGCGTTAGGTTACAGTTGATGCCTTCTTTCTCTAGGATTTCAGCAGCACGGATGCCTTCCCAAGTAGAAGCCAGTTTGATAAGGATGCGGTCGTTAGTGATACCAGCGTCGTTGTACATTTTGATAAGTTGACGAGCTTTAGCAACGCTGCCTTCCATGTCGTAAGAAAGACGAGCATCTACTTCAGTAGAGATACGGCCAGGTACAACTTTTAGGATTTCTTTACCGATGTTCACGTTAAGCATGTCGCAAGTATCTTGAACTTGCTGTGCTTTATCACCGCTTTGCGCTTTTGCGTATTCGATAGAAGCATCGATTAGAGGAGCGTACTCAGCAATTTGAGCAGCTTTAAGAATTAGAGATGGGTTAGTTGTTGCATCTTCAGGAGTGTACTTGCTGATAGCTTCGATATCGCCAGTGTCAGCTACAACAGTTGTTAGTTTACGAAGTTGCTCTAATTTATTGCTCATTTTGATCATCCTATGTATCGCATAACACCTCATTAATGGGAGAGGTGTGGGCATTTGCAAGCTAACTAATGAAGTTCTCAATGGTTGTACCAGTGAGCCAAACTTACATTAATTTAAATTTTTCTCCGAACGAACATTTGCACAGAACATTTGATCGCTCGATGAGTAAATGATGTAGCCATATTTATCCGATCTAGCCCCAAAGTCAACGGTAAATAGTACTGTATGGTGACTTCAGTCAAATATATTTCGCTCTAGTAATCATGGGCTATGCAAGCAAACGTTTAACGAGCAAAGTGAGGTGAATTAATCAACAACAAAACCATGGTTATGACTATGAGCAAATGTACCTTGCTGTTACATATGTTTGGGGTGTAAACTTGTGTATCACTTGCTTAAGCATCGAACATTTGTTCTTCAAGCAGGTAAAATAATTGTTAAATATTGGTTGAGTGGTATATGAGTAAGAATATCCAAGATGTTTCCGAAGAAAACACTGATCTCCTCACTGAAGTAGCGGTTGCTTATTATCAAGATGGTGCCACGCAAGAAGAGATATCTAAAAAGTACTCTATCTCCCGTGCAAAGGTTGGTCGAATGCTCAAGCAAGCCCGAGATGAGGGCATTGTTGAGATCACCGTGAAATATCACCCCGTCTTTAGTGCGAAGATCGAGCAACGTTTGATCGAACGATTTGGTGTAAAGCGTGCGCTTGTGGCACTAGACCAACCAAATGAGGAGAAGCAGCGATTACAGGTTGCTGGTTTAGTGTCTAACTACCTTACCAGTACACTGAAAAACGGCATGGTAGTGACAGTAGGACAAGGTCGAAACGTATCGTCTGTTGCTCATCACACTGGCGTCATTACGCCACGAGACTGCAAATTCGTGTGTGGTATCGGCGGTATTCACCCAAGAGGCGGTATGTTTAATGCCGACCATATATGCAGGCAGTTAGCCAAAAAGTACGGTGGATCTTCTGAAACCTTATACGCGCCCGCTTATGCCGAGAATAAAGCGCAAAAAACCGCATTCATGGAAAACAGCACCGTTAAGCAGACCCTCGATCTCGCTCGAAAAGCCGATGTCGCTTTGGTCGGTATCGGTGATATGAGCGAAAACAGCTATATGGTCGACTTAGGCTGGTTTACCGCAGGTGAGGTCGTTCAATCTCGTTTATTACAAGGTGTCGTCGGTGACTTTGCGGGTTATGACTTTTTCGATGTTCACGGTAAAACAGCAAACACAGTAATGAGTGACCGTGTGATTGGTTTGGCCTTGGAAGAATTTCGCCCAATAGCGGAAGTCATTGCCATTGCAGCGGAGAACAGTAAGCCATTAGCTCTATTAGGCGCACTAAGAACCGGTGTGGTCGATGTGATAGCGACCAGCGTAAGTAATGCTTTGACGGTACTTAACTTGGACGAACAACTTAGCGTGAATAAACCAAACAGCAGTGAATCGTAAGATACTTAAGCTTCGTTGAATTCACTATTTGAGTAATCATGGAAATTCCCCTGATGAAACCAGTGCAATAAGGGGGATAACTATTAGACATGACTCGAATAGTGAATTTGTTCAGCGGTTGAAAGAATTATCACTCTTTAATGTTAAGCCACGCTAAAGGAGATAATTATGAAACTGTCATTTATCACACGCGCTATTTCTAGCAACAGTGACCAATCAAGTTCTATCTTTAAATCTAATTCCGTCATTGCGCTTAGCTTAATCACCACGGCTTGTATGCTCACACCTGAGGCACATGCCGATGATAAAGTCGTCGCAGGGTATTTTGCGGATTGGCAATATCTGAATAAAGACAACCCTTATACCGTTGACGACATACCTGCAGACAAGCTCTCACATATTATTTACGCCTTCTTGAGCATGTGTGGTCCTCATAGCGGTGCTGGTGAGCCCGTCCAAAAACAAATTCAGCAGCAATGTGCAGACAAACAACCATATACCGCGATTATTGTGGATAAAGAAGCTGCGTTAGAAGTCGATTTCGGAGACGTGGGTGTTGATGCCGCCTATAAAGGTCACTTTGCCCAGTTAGCTCAACTGAAGGCCGACAATCAAAATATCAAAATTTTGCCCTCATTTGGAGGGTGGACAATGTCTGAACCTTTCCATGCGATGGCGAAAGATCCTCAAGCCATTGCGCACTTTTCAAAAACTGCTGTTGAATTGATCCAAAAATACGACTTCTTTGATGGTATTGATCTTGATTGGGAATACCCAGGAGGCGGCGGCTTAACCACTTCGCCTTGGAACCCAGAGACGAAACTAACGGATGAGCAAAAAGCGCTAGAGCGTGAAGCTTTTACTCTTTTAGTAAAAACAATCAGAAGTGATTTGGACGCTCTATCAAAGACGACTCAAAGAGATTACGAGCTTTCAACGGCTGTCGGTGTTGGTGCTAAGGCAGCCCAAATTGATTGGAACGCAGCTAGCCCATATTTGACGAACATGTTTGCGATGACGTATGACTTCCTCGGAGGTTGGGGAACTCAGACTGGTCACACAACCAACTTACATGCCACAGAGCGCAGTTGGTGGGGAATGGGAGCTGATGTCTTCATTAATCAAATGATTGAGCAAGGTATTCCTAGCGAGAAGCTCGTCATCGGGGCGGCTTTTTATGGCCGAGGCTGGCAAGGGACAAAAGACTTTGCTGGAGAGCTGCCTAAAGGTGATCTAGTTTCTGAACAAGGAGCGCAGTTTGGTACTGGTGAAAATGGTTACTTCATGTTCTGGGATCTTATGAATAACTACAGCAGCAAACAAGGTTATGAGTACAAGTACGATGAACAAGCTCAAGCACCTTATTTATGGAACCCAGATAAAAAAGTATTCATATCTTTTGAAGATCAGCGTTCCATTAAAGCAAAAGCAAAATGGGCGAAGAAGTCTGACCTAGGTGGTATTTTCACTTGGGAATTATCAGGAGACCCTTCCGGGCAGTTGATCGATGTTATGCATAATGAAATGAATAAAGAGTGAAATGAATAAATAACCCATCAAAAGACACCCCAAATATAAGGTAGGTATTTATCCACCTACTTTATCTGCTCGTCTATTTACTCACGTTTTTAAATAGAACATTCCGCGTACTCGGTCACCTGTTGGTTTAGGTGAGTAGCCAGCTCATCATAAGGAATAGGGCGAGAGAAGTAGTAGCCTTGCATTAAGTCACATCCACATGCCTTTAGAATTGCGAAGTGCTCGTTCGATTCTACGCCTTCAGCCAACACCACCATGCCGAAGTTCTTACCGATTGCGATGATGTTTTGCACCATTGTGAGTGACTGTTGATCGACAGCAATGTTCTCAATAAAGCTCTTATCGATTTTAAGTTCATCGATAGGCAGTGCTTTCAACATACTTAGTGATGAATAACCTGTCCCGAAATCATCTAAAGAGATCTTTATATTCTTATCTTTGAGGGCTTCAAAAGTCGGTTTCACCAAAGTCACATCTTCAATGAACAAGCTCTCGGTAATTTCTAGCGTTACACAGCTAGGAGAGAGTTGATACTTTTCTAGTGTCGCGAACAAGTGCTCAGAGAAGGATTGATGAGAAAACTGACGCACTGATATGTTGATCGACAGCCCGATCTTTTGTTCTGTTGTTCGGTGCAAGTGGGCGATCTGCATAATGCTGGACTCAATAATAAAAGTCCCCAGTTTTTGCATTAAACCCGTGTTCTCTGCTATCGGTATAAAGACATCTGGCGGAACAAAACCCAATTCCTCATCAATCCAGCGCACGAGTGCTTCTACACCATGAATACTTTCATTTGCACGAACCAGCGGTTGGAAAACCATGAACAGCGTTTGTTTCTCGATAGCGATGCGTAGCCTTTGTTCTACTTTCATTTTGTAGAGATGAGCATCTTGCATTTCCGTTGTGAAAATACTGTACGAGTTTTGCTGCTGTTTCGCTTTGTACATTGAAATATCGGCAGAACGTAACAGGCTATCCAGATCTTTTCCGTGTTCTGGGAAACGCGCTACGCCGATGCTGCAACCTAACAAAAACTGAGCGCTTTCAACTTCATAAGGTTGAGAAAGCACTTCAATAATGCGCTTGGCGAGTCGTTTAATTTCAGCTTCATTCGACAAGGGCGTCAAGAACAAAAACTCATCACTGGATTCACGTACCAATAGGCTGAGGCGAGATCGGAACCTCATCAAACGCAAAGCGATCTGTTTGAGAACCTTATCTCCAAAGTCATGCCCGTGGGTGTCATTGACGCATTTAAAGTTATCGATATCGATAAACAACAGCGAAAACGGCTCTGACTCATCGTCAATCCATTTACCAATGTTTCTACGCATGTACAAACGGTTTGGCAGAGAGGTTAAAGGGTCATGGTTCGCCTGATAAATGAGTTGGCTACGAGTCCGTTGTTCATTCTTGGCAATCGACTTAACCAAAAAGTAGAAACCAAACTGAAGAAAAATAAAGGCAACGAAAAGAATGCTGAACTCTTGTATGAATATACTATCGACGTGAGTTAGATCCGTACGTCCTACCACCCATAATTTGTAGTTTGGGATGTATTTCGCGCTCATCAAAGAGTGGTACTCTTCATCGTCGACGACAAAAGAATAGGTTTCTTGCCCATTCATCGCTTCTTGTACGCTAATTCCGAAGTGGTCGGTAAAGATACTTGCAATACGCTGTATGACATCTTTGCCGACTGGAGAGGAATAGGCACTCTCAGATTCAATATCACTTGAATAAAACTGGCGATAGCTGTCTTTTCTGATCAGGCTTAGTGTATTGAAACTTCCGGCGTGAGCATTATTTTCAAATACGATCGTTGCGTCTAATCGTAGCCCTGCGGTCATTACTGCATCGGTTTTCTTGCCATCGATTGAAATGGATTTTCTCAGCGGGATGACTAAGCTATTCAACGAATCTTGAAAATAGGTACGGCCAAGCACCATGCTACTGCTTGATAGGGCGTCTAGGAAGGAGCCTCTGGTTGGCGCGTATTGCAGCAAGTTCCTTTGATTCGCAAGTTCGAGATTTGAGCTAATCGAGAGGTAATCACCGTCGGTGTTCAACAAGCCAAACGCTGCTATCGCAGGGTGGGTCTCAAGTAGCTTGTCTAATATTGGCCTAATCTGGATAGATGCAGTACGTGTGAAATCAGACTGTTGAGCCAGTTGATGGCCAACCACTTCTAACAAGGCTTCTTGACTGGTCAGCAGCGAGTTGACGGAGCTAGAAAAAAGCTCAACCTGAATGTGTTGCTGCTCTATGAAGTCGTCTCTGTTTGCTTTCCAGTTTGTTATTCCCAACGCGGCGAAAAGTATCAGGGTCAGTAGTACGACAAACGCGTACAGCGACCAGATATTTTGCTTAAATAGAGCCATGAGATGCCTTTGTTGGTTACTACTTTTAACAGACTGCAAGTGACAAACTATTGGGTTGTCAGCGCGATTCATGCAACGAAAAATACAAACATCAATGATGAAAGTATTAATGGTTAAATAGTGTAACGACTACGAGCAGAGATTCTTGAGTGAAAAATTAGTATTCATAACGTCGATAACGATTAGTTTATGATTAATCACGAATTATGGTTAGCAAGTTGATGTGGGTTACAAATCAAACGGCGTGAATCGAGTCTTGGTCTCAAATGAACATAGCGTTAACTGCGACATAGAGGCTTACTTCATGAGACGTGGGGCCATCATTATCAGTAAGCTCTTTATGCATGCGCAGTATATTCTAATAGTTGCATTAAGCGAAGTTGAATTACTTTTTAGTCACGGCGATAGGGAGTTTGTCGTTAGCACCCCATTCCGTCCATGAACCATCGTAAACACCCATTTCACCGTTATAGCCAGCGAGTTTAGCGGCTAATAATATGATGCAAGCTGTTACGCCAGATCCACAGCTAAAGAACATAGGTTGAGAAGGCGTTAATTCTAGCGTTGAAAAGATATCAATAAGCTCTTCTTGGGACTTTAACTTGCCGTTTTTGAGTACTTGGGCAAATGGTAGGCAAATAGAATTCGGTATATGGCCACTACGCAAGCCTTCACGTGGTTCAGGAACTTCTGAATCGAAACGAGCTTGAGAACGAGCATCTACAATGTTTGCGCTCTTGTCAGTTGAGTAACCTTCAATCTGCTGAGCACTGACAAAGTAGTTGTCTTGAATATGGCCTTCAAAATTGCCCGCTTTTACTTCGGTGCGATAGTCAGTCTCGGTCGCGTAACCGGCTTCGATCCAAGCTGGCAAACCGCCATCTAAGATGAATACGTCGTTGTGTCCCATTGCCATAAACATCCACCACGCACGAGGAGAAGCGAAGGTTCCGGAGTTATCGTAAACCACAATCGTACTGTCTTGATTGATGCCAATTTCTTTTGCGCGAGTGTTGAAGTGTTTTTCGCTCGGAAACATGTGAGGAAGCAGAGTGTGCTTGTTACAAAAGTCTTTGTCGTAGTCAAAACGAATAGCACCAGGAATCATTTGTCCTTTGATCTTTTCTGACTCGCTTGGAATTTGAAACTCGATGCTGGCGTCGAGGATGATGATATTGTCTTCTGCTAGCAAACGTTGTTGAAGTTGTTGTGGTGAGATGAGTGGCTGATTCATTATTGTTATATCCATTCTTGTTGTTTTAGCGATTCTTACTGTTTTAGCGAATACAGTGGTAGAGCGATTACTGTTGCTTTTGCGAATACAGTTGCTTTACGAATACCGTTGTTGCATCGATGGCTACTGTGCAGCTCGACAGTGGATGAACTGATAACTGCTTTGTCCGGTTATTTGATTGTTTAATGTATCAAGCGCGACCACAGAATCAATAGGGCAGTCTGTGGTAGGAGCAATAGAGAGCCGAAATACGTCATTATCTTTTGTCTGAACCGTCAGATAACGCCTGTGCCCATCTAAGGATTGAGTAAGCGTGTTCGAAATTACTTTGGCTTGAATACGTTGCCCCGTCTCTGATGTTAGCGGGAAATAGGCAAGGGCAACTAACACGCCTACGCCACACATTAAGATAAATAGACCTATTTTTAACTGTTTCATGAGAGTAAGTCTTTGAAGGTTATGTTGAAAATATAAGTGAGGTTGGTGGTAAAGTGAATGCTACTCGCTAAGAAAGCTGAATTAACTGCTCTTCGACGAAAATAAAAAAGTGAGCATTTCTGCTCACTTCCTACTTACAAACAATCCATTTTGACTCTGTTTCGTCAGAGATCTCGCTAACGACAAGTTACCTGCTGTTAAACAATTTACTGCCAGACAATCTGAGAGTCGCCGCTAGAAACCACTTGTTGTAATGGAGGTTGACCATCGTAAAACCAAATCTCTATCAAGAGTGCGTCATGGTTTACTGGTGCTGCAAAGTTGGAGGCGAACACACCGTTATCTAGTGGGCCCGCAATGACCTTGCTGGAGTAATCCGGCTTCAAGGTTGAGTCATCTCTTGTACTAAAGCGGCTATAAACGGTCACAAAAGAACGGTCTGTCGAAATGCTGCTGATGTCAATGTTGAGATCAAACTGTTCAACAGAGTTGTAGTCAAATCCATCAGGTACCACCAAATCACTCATCGTATAGCTCTGCGCTGCTACCGCACTTGTCGCGGGAGACGGCGAAGGCGTTGCTGTTACCGGAGTCGTTGCTGTTACCGGATTCGACGGAGTTGCAGGTGTCGAGGGTGTAGATGGTGATGCCGTAGATGTACTTCCGCCCCCACCGCCGCCGCCTCCACAGCCGGCTAATACTAATGGCGCTGCAGCTAAAATAACGGCTAGTGACTTCTTGATGTTCCAAGTGCTTTGTACAGACATACGTTTTTCCTCAAAGAGATTGCGACTTGAATCAACGCAATGATTGTCTCGATATTGTTTAGTGTGAATAGTCATAACGTCTCTCCTTATGGTTCGTAACGTTGGTTGTCTGCAGGTGATTGGTACCATGTTTGGTTCGTTTCACCGCCGGATTCTGCGTATTCTTTAAACCCTGGGTAAGCGGTAACAATATCGACGTACTCTAAAGGCCACTCCCATTCGTCATCCGAAGTCACTATTAGTGCCCAAGGGTGGTTTTCTACTGTTTTGAAGTATTTACCTGTTGATGGATTACTGTCATCGACGCCTAAACCAGCTTCAAAGAGGTTAGTGGTATCAAATGCTTCGGTTGGAGCTTGGTCTGGCAAGTGAACCTCCCAGCTGCGTCCTGGATGTAGAGGTAGGTTTTCACCATGATAATACCCAGGCGTTGCGAAGATGAACGGGTCGTAAGGCATATCGGTCCAGCTGCCAGTACTCACACCGTCACCGGCTAAAGTAATACCAATTTGGAACGAGAACTGCTCATCTTCTTTACATCCATTACTGGTGCGGTAGAAGGTACAGCCAGTGCTGATTTTTTCTGTCAGGTCATTGGCGATAACAAAGATTGCTTCGCTACGTCCATCTTCTAGGTCAAGGTCAGTGAATACGCCGTTGTGTTTCATGTAAGAGCTACCACTACTCACCAAGCTCGGGTCGAGGTTAGGAAGTCGAACAGCAAAACCATTTCTGTACGATGCCCCGACAGCAGCTAGGCGGCCGTCGATAGTTGATTTAACGACTTTTCCATCTTTAAGGATTTCAGTAATACGATACATAAGAACAGCATCGTTCATGTCGTAGTCAGCTTTATAAGGCCAGTTATCTTCGTACGCGAGCGTTGCGTAACCAGAAGCACTTGGGAAGTAACGAGCAGTGGCACCATCGTTAAGAACATCGACTTGAATATCGACCACCTCACCAGAGGTTGAACCGCCAAAGTAACTTAGGTTGGTTTGTTGACTGAATCTAAAGCGAGCCCACGTCGTACCGGTCAGAGCGTTGATATCGACATTTAGGAACAGATCGTTTTCACCCGTATCTAACAGGTAATCGGTAAATACTTGCTCGTTGGCGCCATCGAAACTGCCATCTTGGTTCCAGTCTATCCAAGCTGAAAGGTAACCGGTTGTTGAAGCTTCAATTACTACTTTTGAATCAAGCCCTGCTTCAAGTGCGGTAACAAAACCGATACCACCGTTTGCCCATTCATCATCCACCCCGACAGTTTCATCTGATTGAGGTGTGACATAACCATCTAAATCCGCATCTGGAGGAGTTGTACCTAACCATGTGATGCCATCGAGTTCATGTCGAGGGCCATTGCTCGCCAGTAACGTTAGGTAGCTGTCTGGAGCATCACCGAAGTCGATGTTTGAGTCTTCATCAACAACAGGTGCATTAGCACAACGAGCACCATCGTTTTGACCAGAAGCTGGGCCATTCGAAACAAATTCAACGGCTGGAACAATACCTGCCGCGATATTGGCAGCGTTGTCTGGAGACAGATTGATACGGTAAATTTTACCGTCTTGGTTTCGAGATACGTAGTAGTAGCCGTTGACATCAAAATAGCCAGCACCGAACGTACCTAACTCGCCGGTGTCTCCGATGTAGGTTTCGGCACCAGTTGTAGGGTTGAAGCTGTATAAGCCACCAGAGTTATTATCGATACCATATAAAGAGCCATCACTTGGATGAAAGGCGAAATCAGTCAATTTTACAGTTGCTGGGCTGCCTCCGATTTTGTTGACCGTGACGGTCGCATTCGGATCAGAGTCTAAAGGAGAGAGGTCAACAGTAAATAGTCCCTTACCTGTACGATACAAGTAGTAAACATGGTCATAGACGTCGCCGACATAGAAAGTGTGATCGGTTGGTAAGCCACTGGTATTGATAACTTCAGCTTGGAAATCCTGTCCAAGGCGCACCAAGCGTTTGTTGGTGGTGTCATAGCCATAAATATATCTGTCTTGAAAGTCGAAACCAACACCATTGATATTGGCATTCATACCCGTATCGTCTTCTAACAGAGTGGTTGAACCTGTTACTAGGTTTACACCCCAAACTTCAACGGGTTTCGACTGAAAGAGGTATGCTTGACTAGGGCAGGTATCGAATGGCGCTGCGTTGGCGACTAGAGGGGCACTTAATAGCAAACTTAACGTTGTAATTCTCATATCTACATCCTTGTGATGGAAGGTCTAGATATTCAATCAAGTTACGTGCCAGTTTTAAGTGTTTGATTTAATGGGTTTTTATTATTTATCGAGTTCAGTTTCCAATTTGAGTGTCAATATGAAAGTGTGCCATCCAAATAGCCAAAGGCCTTTATATTTCTATTTGATTAGAGCTAAGGATACAAGAGCTTAGGCGGTAATTACGAGTGATTGTCTAATAGGCTCTGTATGTATTCACTCGTGAATGGAACAATATCTGAGACCACTTTGGATGCTAAAATGCTTTCAGCGTTAGCTTTTATTCTGACATATCGAAAATGCTTGCCATAAACCTTTACTCCTCCAAACGGTAAACTCTTTCCTTTGTTAATCAATTCACAATCTGAGTTTGATTCATAAAGGGAATACCCCAGGGCAAGATCATGAAAAACCCATATGGAATAAGGGGTAGCGTGAAGTGATGTTTCCACTAATTTGTACACTGAAGTCACAACAAATTCAATACATTCAAGAGGCTTTGTTGCGTAATTCGGACAGAAAACCAAATTGCCCGAAAATTGAGTAATTATTAAACAACATACTGAGTTTCAGGCATACCAAGCCCTGTAAGCTTGTTCAGCGCTTTAATCATGGCGTAAGTCTCACCAACTTGAGCGTTGTAGTTCCTCAGGCTTAATTTCCCACCTAACAACTGTTTCACTCGATACATTGCTGTCTCTGATAGCGAGCGCTTATGATAGCCATAACGCTTTTTCCACTTCTTGTTGGAGCCGTATAGCTTCTGACAACCTACTGCTAAATTGCGAGGATGTCCTTCCTCCCAGAAGGCTGCGCCTTCTCGTGGCGGGATAAGCGCAACCGCTCGCTTTATCCGTATGGCATCATGGCAATTCCTTGTGTCATAAGCGCCATCACCTGATATCTCAATGATTTTACGTAAACGCCCCATGAACCCACGGGGCGTTTACAAAAGACTTACTATAGAGCAAGCCTTATCGAGTAGAGATCTTGAGTGTTGGTTGGTATGGAAACTTCCTTCTCCGCCTAACTCTAACCCCCTGGTTGTTGGCATATTTTTAGGTTTGACGTTTAAACGCATCCAAGAGTGGAGTCGTGTCAGGGAGTAGAGGAGAAACCACTTTGGACGCAAGGAGGCTTTCTGCCGTGACTCTAATCCTCACGTAGCGGTAAGATTTACCAAATACTTTTACCCCTCCGTCTTTAAGACGTTCTCCTCGACTCAGTATTTCCACTTCTGCAGACGCGTCATACAGACTGTATACGGAATGCCTATGACAGTTCGTGATTAGATATTTCACTTCCGGGTGTTTTTTTATGATATCGAGTGTGTTCATAAACATAGCTACACGTGGGCTTGGTAGTGATGCATACCCTGATATATTGTAGAGACTTAATGGTAGCCCCTGACTTTTCTCTATTGTAGTGAAGGGACAAGTGTGACTGTTAGCGGGTTCTAACTGTTCATTTGGTGTGTCGGCAGGCACAAAGCTGTATAGGGAGTGCGCCACTAGGTGTCCGGTTTTATCTATTATGGTCGATAGGATTACATTGGGGTTGTTGAGTAATTCCTGACTGACTTCTAACCCCAAATAATGTTCAGTAAAAGACAGAACACGTGACATGATGGGGGATGATGCCTCTGAAGGAGAACGAACCTCTGGGAGCAACTTTTCTTCAATAACGTATGGGTAGTGAATGTCGTTAATGGCGCGCTCAAATTCTAATGTAAGCTTTGTGTCTTCCTTCGTTGTTTGCATCAAGGCAGTGATGTCTCCTCCAAAGGCTCGTATGATCATCAACTGTTTCGCCAGTTTCGGGGCGGTGACACCTCTTTCCCACCGACTGTAAGTAGTGATGTCTAATTTATCAAACGCAATGTCAACCTCAAGCAAGTGGTCAATTGCTTGCTGCTGAGTGAACTTGTGCTTCTTACGCATTTCTTGTAAGTATTGTGCAAATAGTAATGACAAAGGATACCCTCCGAATCAATCGGTTTTCGTGTCTTCGCTGATTCTGCTTTTGTTGAGCAACCGTACGATTTCAGGGCGAGATAAAATCACGGCGCTTTCAATTTTTAATAAACCATGCCTGAATGCTTGGCTGCCAATTTTTACGGCACCGTAAGGGTCAGGCGTATCGTAACCTACTTTTTCGGCCCCAATCTCCACTAAATAATCCAAAAATAAAGGACCGCTTAAATAGTGATAGTAGAGGCGCCATAAAACGAACAAAGTTGGCATGCACGATATCAAAGGCAGATTCACTGGTGGCGAAACGGCTGAGGCTGCATATCGCGAGTGGAGCATTTTTAGAATAGGGTTTGAGTTTGTCAAAAGGCAGCGTGCTATATGGGGTGATGAAGGTGGCGTCTAACTCTGTGCTATCAAAGAAAACCGCGAGATTGTGGCCAACAATTTCCAAGCTCTGTTTATCAATATATACGTTTAAAAGCAGCTTTCTTGTTTTGTATAGATAATGGAGGTCTAGTGCTTCTAAACCAGGGTAACCGGACTGAGAAGTGTGTAAAAAATGTTGGATACTCTCAAAGAACGTTTTATCTGCATCTGGGTCTATCGTTTTTTCAATGATGATGGGCGCTGATATGTTGCCTACGCGTGAGTAAGAGGCGGAATAGATGGCGGCCTTGGTGGAATAAAATCGCTCATACACCATTCTGCTCATGATGTCCTCTTCGTCCTCCCACTCAAGTGATGTCAAGTAAGGCATCAAATCATTGGTTAAGGTGCGGAGTATTTTGATTGCTCTCACTGGGTGTGGCGTTGTGGTGCCCCGTTCCCAACGGCTTACTGAAACCGAGTCGATGCTTACGAACTCGGGGCTGGCTAAGTTCAGGTATGCGCTGAGTCCTTTCTGGGTGAGACCTTTTTCGAGCCTTAACTTTTTCAAGTATTCTCCAAACAAATTACGCCCCCTTTATTTATTGTATTAACAATAATAATAGACGCTATTGTTCGAGTTGTAGTTTCTGTTGAGGAGTCAGTGTAATTTTCATGGTTCGTAGCATGATCCTGATTCTATTGAAAATCAAGCATCTTCAATGATCACTGGTATATTCATTCCCTTATGATCACGGCTAGAGCATTTTAATTCCAGTCTTTAAAAGGGCTGAGCGATATTCGTCATCAATAGCCGCTATCTTCTTCTTTCTTACCATGCTGATGTTTTTACTTTTATCTTGTTTGAAAAGACTTAGTGCGATTTTTCTCAATACATTGAAAGCTAAGGCTCCGGTGCCCCTACGGATACGCGATTCATCTTCTCTAAACGTTACATCTAACATCCAATGCATACTTTCTACTTGCCAGTGGCTTCTTATTGCATCCAATGCTTGCTGCGCGTTGAGGGGTAATGAACTGATATACCATCGAGTTTCCTCCGATTTTTTACCACTCAATTTTTCTTCAACCATAGCGGTCACTTTGATTACACTCTGTAAACCATCCCAGCGATAACCTTTTCCTAACCAGTTTCTATCAACGATTAACTGCTCACACTGACGAGTTTCAATGCGTCCATGACCTACACTAACTTCACTGTACTCATCATACGTCTCAGAAGTGGTGCCTTCTCGCATTGATTTATGCCACCAAGCTTCAAGCTCAGCTTTCATTCCTGAATGATTGCCCTTTAAGGCTAATACGTAATCCGCTTTACCTTTCACTATCTGTTTAGCGATGTCTTTTTGACATCCCATTGCGTCCAGCGTGATGATACAGTTCTCAATATCAAGTAATGTGAGTAATCTTGGGATAGCGGTTACCTCGTTGCTCTTCTCGTCAACCACAACTTGCCCAAGAACGAGCTGATGTTGACGACTCCATGCGCTGACCGCATGGAGTGGATTTCGCCTCTCACGCGTATCAAAAGAACGTCTAGCAGTTTTACCATCGATGGCAATGACATCACTCCCTGTAGACTCAATAAGACAACTCATCCAGCTTTGAAACGCTCTCTCAATTTCTTCTGGCTTAAGACGGCATATAACGCGAGCGATGGTGTCATGCCGTGGAATACCGTATTCGAAAGGGCGATAACGTCGGAGCCAATCTAAGCGATGAGAACCAAAATCCTCAATTTGCTCCCAGCCTTCCGCTCCTGATAGGACGGCACTAACGGCTAAAAAGATAATATCGAGAAGTTCATGTCGCTTACATCGATCAATACGTGGGTCTTCAATTGCTTCAAAATGTTGGAGAAAAGAGTCAGGCATACTTAAAACATTACAATAGAGAATTACTAGCTGCTCTGATCTCCCGTTTATTCAAAAGTTCCCATTTATAAGGCGTTGTTAATGATATGG
>NZ_JBFROI010000038.1:0-39520 GCF_041471405.1 Vibrio sp. 10N.261.52.C11 | reverse complement strand
AGCTCACCGCATTCATGCTCATACACTTCATAACCAACAATTTTTCGACTGTAGATGTCCTCAATGACATACAGGTAATAGTGTTGGCCTCGAACCTTTGAAGGTAAGTAAGTGATATCCCACGTATAGACTTGGTTTGAGTCCGTCGCTGTGTAACTGGTTGGCTTCGCTTGCTTCTGTCTGCTCCGCTGACGACCTCGCTTGTGAAGTTGCCCCTGCGTACTCAGTACTCGATAGTAGCTCGACTCAGAGGCGATATACTCACCTCTATCAAGCAGTGTCGGGACGATTTGAGTTGGAGGCAAGCTTGCGAACTCAGAGCGGTTACACACCTCGACAATCGCATCACGCTCTTCCTGAGACAGCTTGTTAGCAGGCTCAGGTCTGATGCATATTGGCCTTTTGTCAGCTTGAACTTCTCCTTGCTGATACCAGCGACGATAGGTTCTCAAGTCAATTTGAACTTCATGGCAAGCTAGCTGTAAACGGCATCCGCATTGCTTCGCTTCAAGGATTAGAGTCACTATGGTCTGCCTTTCATCGGTTGAGGTTAGTCGTCCTCTGGCTCTTCCCCGTAAAAGGCTCTCAGCTTTTTTCTTAGTACCAAGAGGGCGGCCGTTTCAGCGAGTGCTTTTTCTTTGAGTCGTAAATCTTTCTTCAAATCTTTGATTTCAAGTTTGTCAGCTTTAGCCTGCTTCTTTGCTTCAGCTTCCTGCTCTTTACTCGACTTAAACCCTTGCATACATTCGCTGCGCCAACTTTGGATTTGTTCAGGGAAAAGACCTTTTTCACGACAATATTGGCTGAGTTCACTTTCGGTCATCGAGTAAGTCTCGGCAACAATGGCGAGTTTAGTTTGAGCAGACCACTGCTCTGATGAAGTGTTGCTATTTGGCACGGCGGCTCCTGAACCTCTGAGTTGCTGGCGCCAATGATACAGGGTCGCAGTGCTAATTCCTTCCTCTTCCGACACTTCTTTCACTGACATCGAATAGGGAGGTAATAGCTTCTTCAAGATAGCTTCTTTTCTTTCTACTGAGATACGAGACACAATTACTCTTTATCGCCCAAACTGGTTAAATTTTAACAGTGACAACTACCCTGCCAGATAGGGAAACCTTGCCAGTGCCTTTTCTAAATTAGAAAACCATCAATAACTACAGGTATGGCAAATTTACTTGTGAAGTGCTAGTGCGGTGAGTAGCATCGCGCTAGCAAAAGTATTGGGTTAGGTGCGCACTAAGTGCCGTTAAATTAAATTAAGGCAAAATCACACACATCTAAAACCTGATCTATACTCATAATGCAGTAAAGATTAGCTTTCATGACACTCTCTAAGAAAAAGCCTCCCGATTGGGAGGTTTTTTTTGCATCTAAATCTGGGTTCGCACTAAGTGTCGTTATGGTAAATGTGTATTCAGCAACGTTAAATACTACTGTGAAACTACCTCCCCCTCTCTACGCGCCATAACGTATTAAGAGCCAACGTAATGGAAAGGAGGAGGCTTCCACGGATACCGAAATAATGAGCTTTTCAAGCTCACGCTATGCTTACCTTGCCATAAATAACAGGGTTTAGCATGAACGCTAATTGATCAAAAAACCATCATACCTCAACGCTAATTTGGGGTACGTTAATAATTATTAACATTAGTGATAGCAGAAGATAAAGTTGTTGTTTTGTACTTCCAATAAGTAATTTTAGTTGCTTGATTTTTTCCAACATTTCCAAAGTAACTTTCCCAAGCATCGCTACTTGTTAGTAACTCAGAAAACATATTACTCAAATCGCTAGTTGTCCAAACCTTTTTATAACCTTTAGTCCCTGTAGGAGCTGGACTTTTCTTATTTACATAATTATCTACTTTGTACTTATCTTCATAAGCCATAAAAATAGTGTATACAACACCTTGAGGCGCTGATTGTTTATACCATGGAACAACTACAAAATGGTGAACAGCTGACCCCATTAAAAAATGCCACACTTCTGTTTCTGAGTTTGCTCCGGAAAAAGCAAGAGCCGTATTTATTTGACTCTGCATATTTCCTTTATTTTCAATAACAGAACCATTGCCAGAATCGTTCTGAACAGAACCGTAAACAGCACGACTAAATTCAACTGGTACAGATGGGCAATTACTCAATTGCATCAGTTTTGAATTATTCTCTATAGCTAAAATTAGATCTTCACCTGTGTTACTCATATTTTGCTCCGTTAAACGTATAAATCGGGAATAAAAACCAGCCAAATATACTGTATATAAAAACAGCATTCAACCAGGGGCAAGGCCGCTATTTAGTTTATAAAATGGCGCTCCTTATCCTTATAGTAAAGAACACTTAATATCCCTGTGATCATCCTCATCGGGCGAGGTTTTACTGCGAAATTGCTAATTCTTATTGACGCAAGTTTTAGATTGCGGAGGACGGCTTTAAAATTGTTGCAACACAACCTCACAAAAATCGGTGTTTATTATTACTATTTGGTAAATGTGCGAGTTTGCTATCAGAAACAGCCCTCAGACCACCTCAAACGCTCTTAGCGAAGATTTTAGACACTTGATCAAGGCGGTATGCTTCCATAACGCCTTGTAAGTTTGTGACGCTTTAAGATCGGTTTGTAGAGCAAAAGTCATCGAGTTGCTTTGAACTAAGAACTGCACTCTGATACCCAGTTTACGTTCTTTTTGAGTTTGGGTGTCAGATTAGTTCTATTAGGCCAAAAACCACTCGACTGTGAATGCAGACTTTTTGGCGAAACCAATTTAGGTCGGGTAGACGACACTTGTTACCAAGTGCCGTCCCCCTAAGAACCCAGCGTGCAACTTTCACTGCACTAGGCTCAAGCCTTCACGAAGGCATCGTTTGATACCCAGCAACTTATAAAGCAGCGAGAGTAGGCTCCTTCCAAGAGTTGCGAGCTTGCCTTTTTGACTTTCTCTTAGCCAAGTATTCTTGGTGTTGAGGGTCATATGGTGTCGCTGCACTTCGGATTTTTTACATGTCTCTCGATCGGTACTTTGGCTATTTGGAAGAGATTGAACTGGCAATCCATATCCATGATCTTCTGCCAACCATGAAAATGCCATTGGCCTTTTCGGTTGACGAAGTATTTAAGGGCCACCCAAGTTTTGGATTTTGTCGGATGACGCCTCACTGCCCAGTACCATAATGCAAGAAATAGCTTATGACCTACATATCCGAATACCTGTTTAGCCACGCAATGGCGATAATAATTAGCCCAACCCCTTAATTTCGGATTTATCAGTTTGATAAGATCGTTTACAGAGGTTGTTGCATGCTTTTTGATGAGTTCGCGCAGATTGCTCAAGAACAGCAATGTGTTAGATTTACTCGGTTTAATGAGCAATTTCCCTTTGTACTTTCTGTGATTGAACCCTAGAAAGTTAAAGCCGTTATCGATGTGTGTAATGTGCGTTTTCTCTTCGGATAATGTTAAGCCTCTTTCCGCTAAAAATTCAGCGATCAACGGTTTGATATCGTTCTCCAACACTTCCTTTAAAGCGCAGGTGACGACGAAATCGTCGGCGTATCCAATGAAATTGGCTCTACTACCCTTTTTGAGGGCCGTAGACTTAATATGCTGCTCAAGTCCAGCAAGAGTCATTAGCATCAAGGTTGGTGATATTATCCCACCTTGCGGTGTTCCCTCATCGGTGCGATAAAACAGACCTTTGTCCATAAAGCCAGATTTTAGCCATTGTTCCAACATTCTCTTATCAATAACGATGTTATCAAGAAGCCATTGATGGCCGATCTTGTCGAAACAAGCTTTAATATCCCCTTCAAGTACCCATTTAGCTGATTTCTTTAATGCCAAACATTTGAAACACTGCCCAACTGCATCGGCAGTACTGCGATTTGGCCTAAATCCATAACTATTAGGGTCAGCAAGCATTTCCGATATAGGCTCTAATGCAAGAAGATGGAGGGCTTGTTGCGCTCTGTCAATCATGCATGGAATGCCTAATGGTCTGAGCTTGCCGTTCTTTTTAGGGATGTAGATACGCTTGAGCGGTTGGGCTTTGTACGCCTTTCGACTCAATTGATTAACTGCTTTTATGCGGCGTGCATCTGTGTTCCAGATGACACCATCTATTCCAGACGTTTTACTACCTTTATTTTGAGATACTCGCCTTACTGCAAGAAGCTTGGCTGAGCGAGAATGGGTTAGTATCCACTGCAAGGCTTTCGCTTTACCGTGTTTACCTTCTCTAGTTGCCTTTGCGATACGCATCTGAAGCTTTAATACATGCGACTCAATAGGTTTCCAGTCGATAGACTGCCATTGAGCACTGTCAGGAGAGGCACTAATCTCTTTAGAAATCATCATTTGCGTTTCTCCTTAAATAAAGTTCTTCAAACTCTCTCGCAACGAAAGACCAGTCGGAAGTGGGCTCACTTTCGTGACCAGACACGAGTCTGTATCTGCATCGTTACAATGCAGCCTTCGCTTTCTCCGACCTCCTTTACCCGCATCACTATCGGCCACAAGGGCTTTCCCATAGGGAGCGATACAGGCTTACCCTGTTCCGTATGTTACGTAAAATGTCAACTTAGATGCCCACTCTAGTGCGGAGAGTACTTTGATCACGAAAGGCCAATGCCCAACTCCTTTCCGACTCTCGTTGCCGTTTTGGCCACAGCGTATTAACCACTTCCGCTGCTTCATCATATGACGCACCTTTAATGGATTCACATACGTTCATCATATTGACTCCCTAGCACTTACCCGAATTGTGGTTTTCAGGAGGAACATCCTCTCACGATTTTGTTCCCACTCAGCCTAACGGCCAAGTTTCGTTACATTGTCAGATCCGCTACTTTATTCAGGATCTTAGGGTCATCTGGTGATACAGATGGTTCACTCTTGTCGTGGTGAACAACGCTTCATACGACTTCAGGTCGCACGGGCAGAAATGAGCTAGAGCTACTACTCTAATGATTCATTAGAACGAATAGCAGCGTACCGATGCGATCGCTGCCATTTTAAGAGGATACTTTATTGCTTGCTACTCATGGAAACAGGAACGTAATACTTTCTTGGGCTATATAAGGGGTTAAAGGAACGTTTTTGTGCCCAAGCAGCGGCCAATGAATACCTAGTCTAGAATAAAGACATTTAACCCGTTCCTACTCTCTCGTACTGGCCTTATACCTGAAATTACATTCACTCTCGATGGATATCCTATGCCGAGATTAATATTTCCAGCCGTTAAATTGTAACGATTTAGGGATAGGGCTGTAGCAAGGGTATTCGGTTTGTAAGCCGTAGTTAATAATCATTGAAATATCAACGCCGAAGGACCCTGCATAGTTTGCTCGTCTGAACTTCTGCGGATCGTTTTTGGCGGTTTTCTCAAGTACCATCCAGATCATATCTTCAAGGAACTCAGGGTGGCGCCTTGGATCGAGTGCCATTGTATCGCGCATACAGAACCAGCTTCCTCCGCCTAGCTGTTTTTGATTATAGGCATTGTCAAAATACGCAGTATGCAAACCTTGTAGGTAGGCGTTTAAGCGTATGGACTCCACGGTGTCCGTCTCGTCAATGTGCTGCAAGAAGTAGGGCAGTTTGGTGATGTCCGGCAGGTTTTGGGAATATGGTCTTTTATTTATCATTGCGAGTTCGTACTGCTCGTGTATCTCGCTCAGCAGTTGAGTGAGCTCGGGAGAGTGGGGTTGAGCTTGCACGCTCGCACAGGTAAGCAGCAGTAATGGTAAGACTGTTTTCATGGTCATTCTCCCTCTAGATACCTGATCATAATACCAGTATTTAGGCGGTACATAAAGTTCTTTTTTATGCACCTAGTTAAGTATTATTCTTTCGAGTTTTGTGTGTATCTTGGCACCGCAGGATAGGCTTGGTCGGAGGTGACGTATTCCGTCCTTTCGGGTCTAGTGATCTCCTTTTCTACCTGCGACTTGACTGTCAGTTCAATCATCGGCTCAGGTTTGATGATGGGTTTCTGCGCTTCCTCTTGTTGAAGTTTTACATCATCGGTAACCCCATCAAAGCGCGCTTGATTAAAGAGTCCGCCCGTTCCCTTGGTATGCAGCATCTCGGTGCGGGTGTGTGCCACGGTATCGACGGTACTAGCCCATCCTTTCTCCATCGTGTTGTTTTGCTCGGGTGTCAGTTCTGGTTGTTGGGTTGGGGTGGTGGTTTCATGCGCTTTCTCCATTGTTGCCACAATCTTCGCCGTGTCACCATCGAGTCCCGCCATGGTGGTGAACTCTTCAGTGCGTGTGTATTCTTGCCAAGACTTTTTAGCATCAGCAATATCTTCCGGTTGGTAAGCGGTCATTAGGCGTTGGACGTCTGGTTGGTTTAATCCTATGTCTTTTTCCAAGTAATTCTGGAAGCCTTGAATCGCGTTGGCCGTAAAGCTGGCACTGCCAGAGTCGAGGCGCGTTTGAGTATTCGAGAGGGCGTTCAAGTCCGATTGGCTTTGCATGGCACTTACACCAAGAGACTTGGTGTTGCTGGCGTTAATCGCAAAGTCATGCGCAAACTGCTCAACCGAAGTTCGGGTGTCTTTATTGTCCACCTGCGTGCCGGCACTGGTCACGGCATTGGCCCCTTCGGTGTATTGCTGCGTGGCTTGCTCAAGCTGCTGCTTTTGCTCGGTATTCATCTTGCTGTAAGCCGTACGTTCATCATCAGACCATTTCACGCCGCCACTGGCGCCTAAATTGAATGGCGATGCCCCTTTACCGGTGCCTACGCCGCCCTCGAAGCCGCCATAGACACTTTGCAGGTAAGCTTGTGATTGGTCTTTCGTCCAACCCGTTTGTTGAATCACGCTGTCAACCGCCGTTTGCATGTCATTCATACCTTGGCTGACTTGAGTATTAAAGCCACTGGTGCTGCCTTCACCGTAAGCCAGGTTTTTACCCACACTATCATGCCAGCGGTCGCTCAGCGCCGCGCCTCCTTGGAGGGTTTGACTCAGTTGGGTACTGGTTTGTTCAAGGTTTTGCTGCGTTTGATTGCGGGCATTCGCCACACTCTCTTGCAGCATGCTTTGCGTGTTGGCGCTGATGTTGCCGCGACTGGTGGTTTGTGAGCTGTCGTAGGTGGTGCGCCCATCTCCGTGTTGTGTGGTCACCGAGCCGTCTGGGTTTTGGGTGTAGCTGTGACCTTGGTTGGCGAGGGTATTGGTATCAAACTTATTGGCATGGGTGTTGTTCATGCTGTGGTTGTCAATCTGCATACTGCCAAAATCCAGATTACCCGTGGACGCTGCAGCGCTCGCTCTGGCATTGGTCGAGTTAATCATGCTCGAGAGCTGGTAGTTCATGCTCGACATGACTTCTTGACCGCCTTTTAAAATGCCTTTGGCTATCATAGGGACGCCTATCATCAAGATACCCGTGATCCAGGCGAAGCGGCTGTGAAGCTCATCCGCGGCATTCGCGTTGGAAAGCACTAGCCCCCCGAACTTCCCCGAGACATCCGTAGACAGAGATTCCAGTCCCCAAAGCTGAAAGCCGTTGATGATGGCAAACAAGGCTGGCCACGTGGCCAAAAAGGCAAACGTCCCAAAATAGTTTTTTAACACCATCATGGTCAAGCCAGGAATGACCGCGGCACCTGCAACAAAGAAGCCTAGGCACGCGAACAACATAAACATCATGGTATGGAGCATCGGCAAGTATTCTCTTGCCATCAAACCTAATGACGCCCACATTGAGGTGGTTTGCAGTTTATTGGTGGTATAAGCGTAATTGAGCGCAGCTTGCGTTGGGTCAAGGCTATCAAGGTTGTAGCGTAGCTCGTTCATCAGCATGTTTTGTTTGATGGTGCTGGACGCGCTGGTACTCATTCTAAAAAATTTGTCGTAGCTGCGGGTGAGTGACTGCACCACTTGCGGCTTATAACGGTCCGCGTCTTTGCCAAGCAATTGATGCGCTAACAAGCTCATGTTTTTATTGGCGGCATCATCAAAGCGCTGCTTGATGATAGGGTAAGCTTCTTCACATCGCTTG
This sequence comes from Vibrio sp. 10N.261.52.C11, assembly GCF_041471405.1. Taxonomy (NCBI): domain Bacteria; kingdom Pseudomonadati; phylum Pseudomonadota; class Gammaproteobacteria; order Vibrionales; family Vibrionaceae; genus Vibrio; species Vibrio sp. 10N.261.52.C11. The sequence continues at coordinate 31,507 of NZ_JBFROI010000038.1, read as the reverse complement.
TAGGTGCTTCGGCCGCCGCCCTCATCAAGATAAAGGGCGCGCAACGGGCTTTGCCTAACGCCGTCTAAAAAGGCAAAAATATCAGGGGCGGTAAAGAGTTCATCCCAGGTGTATTTCCCATTGATTCTCACATCCCCAATCATGCAGTTATGAAAGTAGTCTCGCCAGAGTTTTTGTAGTGCCAGCTCATTGATTCTGGATTGTCTTGAGAGCTGATACAGCTCCGAGCCAAACAACATCCCAGTACGACCATAACGCTCATCGTCGGAGGTGGTGAAAATGCCTTCCACACCTTCGGCCATCCCCACCATGATAGAAGAGAAAAAGTAAGTAGGCACGGCCACGAGGTAAGGGACATTATCCACCTTGTAAGCCTTACCCGGTTGCGTCTTATCAATGATGAGCATGTCGGCTTTCATGTTGATAAGAAACAGGGGTACGGCAAAGAACACCACCATCCATTTGATGAGGTCTTTGGGGTTACGTGACAGCATGAAGATAAACAAACTGGTGATAAGCCCCAGCATCATGCACATCTGTAAGTAATCCCCAAAGGTATTGGTTCTAAAAAAAGTGGCCAGCGCATTAAAGGCTTTGTTGACCACTTCGCCGGAAGTGTAAGTGTAATATTCGAGTATCATAGGTCAGTTCCCATAAGCCGGGGTAGGTTTGGTGGTCGTGCTGATTTCTTTTGTGCTTTGCTGCGTGGTCTTTCTTTGCGAGTCAATCAGTTGATTGCGGTTGTTGAGCGCCTCAATGGCATTCTCAGCCAGCCCCGCGGTAAAGCGTTTGGCGTTATCGATATCACGAGTGATGAGGGCGATGTCATCCTGGCTGTTGTTGGTGTTGGCCAAGGATTGGCGGGCAACATTTAACATGCTCACGAGGTACTGATTAAGCAGCTCCACCGCTATCATTCGCGAGTAGTTGCTGGTATCGGGGGTTTGATTGGCGGATAAGTCGTCAATAAAGAACTTGAGTACCGGCGTTTGAATCAGCTCCAGAAAACCCTCTTGTTGACGCGTGAGTCTTTGGTCGGTGGCTATCTTTTGCAGTATCGATTCCAGTTGTTTGCGTATCTGGTTTTGTATGCCGTTAGTTTGACTTATGGATAAGTTATTACGCTTGGTAATGGTAATGCACGCATCTGGGCCTGTTTTGCGACACTGATAAACGTCAGCCTTGCCCCCTTCGAGCAGCACGTTGACGAGGTTGTTGTTGTCGGTCAAAAGGCTAGGGTAATAACGCGGATTGCCGTCTTTGTCGTACACGTAAGAGCCTGACAAACTCATCATGAATTGCGCTAGATTTTTGTCGGAGGACAAAAAAGCGTTATTCATGATCGCAGACCAGACCACGTTGTGATTGGTTTGGGTCATGTCTTTCAGGGCTGGATCCTTTTTGGCGTCCTTTAGCTGACCCGCTGCTTTGCCTCCTGCGCCACATTCCTGCTGCCCTTGAACCCAATCTGAGAAGGCGTTGTTTTGTGTACCAAGCGTCGCGCAGACATGCTTTTTGGTAGCAGGAGCGGCAAAGGCGGCCAGTCCACCGATGGACGCTTGCGCGGCTTCACAAGAGTTCACCGATTGATTGAGATATTTGTCGAGCCTGGCTTGGAGATTATCCAGATTTTGCTTGAGCTGCGGTGCCCAGGTTTGCAGGGCTAAGTTGACAATAAAAGGAGGGGCATTATGAATAATGGCTTTGCCCAGTTTCACCAGTTGGTCTGAGCTGATGTGTGAAAATCCCCCCATAAACATATCAATGCCAGTGCACCCGGTACTGATGGAGGGGACAGTGACGCTGACCAACTGTGCATCGACAATTTGATTACGCACAAACAAACTGCCACCGGTGTAGTAGTTGGCCGATTGCCCTTGGTAAGCCGTCGGGGTTGAGACGTTGGCGTTGTACCCTGAGTTATCAAAAAAGCGGGCCAGCGAGTGGTTGGTGTCGGCGTGACTTACGCCTGATAAGCTGATGAGAAATAAAGGAATAACTCGCTTATTCACCGCAACGGTGGACAAGTGGTGGAAAAGTGAGCGCTTCATTGGAGAGCCTCCTGCACTCGCGGATCGTTAAGGGCGTTCTGAATGCTTTGGGCAAGCGTGCTTTCTGGTACGTCTCCAATGCTCAGACGTGAGAACTTACGGCTGTTCACGTTCATTAAGAAGGTCGCAGGCATGACCGTTTTTCCCTGGCCTGGGAAAAAGGTCTTGCCTATCTCTGGTGTGACAGGGATAGGGACCTCAAACCCTGGAAGGCCCGGCCCATCAACAGAGAAGGCGTAAACCGGCAATTGAAATCGCTCGCCAAGACGAGTGATTTTAGGGGCGGTCTTATGGCAGTACGGGCAGGTGCTTTCAAAAAAGAACACTAGGGCATATTGGTTTTGCATGGCAGCGTGTGCGCTGGCGGCATGAATCAAAAAAGCAAGCACAAGGGTACGAAGAAATGGCATAGCGCCTCCTTACGTTTGGGTGGTTTTACATGGATTGAGTGGCTTTAAAAATCCGATTGCTCAAAGTGGGTGGCGACGTTGTAAAAGCGCCCAATTAAATCATTTTGGCTTATCCAGCCGTACGCCAGTGGCTTCATCTCTCCAGTGCTTGGATGCACCAAAATCAAGGCGGGCGTAAAAGGCACCGTGACTTTTCCTTGGTTGTGGCGGTTTTCTTTGAGGTGAGTGATGAAGGTTTCATCATTACTGATCCCAAGGAGCTCAAAATGGTATTGGTCAGCAAACGCTTGAATGGACGGGGCGAGTTGCTGGCTTAGCGTATCTTTTCCTTCATAAACAAAGAAAAAGCCCCATCCGTCTTGTTTCATCTTTTCAACCGCGTCGGTTTTCTTCTTATCCTCCAGTGTTAAATACACTTGTCTTGCCGCTTGCTCTGTCGGATGGTCTTTGGTGTAAGAAAACTCAGGTCTTTCGAGCAGCAGCGCTTTAAAGGTCATGCCTAATTGGTCGGTTTGGTCCGTGATAAAATGATTTAACGCTAAAAACTTCGCGAGCTTGTCTTTATCTTTGGGATGAATGGCCGCGTCGTTTTGCGCTTCAATATGCACAGAGTGAAACCAGGCCATCTGTTCGGTCGCCGATAACGTTTTAGGGCTTGATACGGTGGTTTGAGTGTTGCTTGGTAGCGGCTTAGGTTTGGGCGTTACGGGCATTGCCTTTGGCTCGTTGTACCAGCGCCACCCAGGAGGGGTTTCTTGAGCAAGAGCTGGATGGAGGTGAGTCAGCAGCGCTAGGGTAATGACGCAAAGCAGAGGTTTTTTCATCATCATAGACCTTGATTCCGTGGAGGCGGTTATCCGCCCGTGGCACTTTGAAGTCGTTTCTTGATTTCATCAAAGTTGGGGAGGTTGGTGTTGGCACGCATTTCCGGGTAGAACTCTTTAAAATCAATGTATTCAAAATTGATTTGACCCAGTTCTTCGGGCGTAATAGCGGCGCAGGTGGGATTTTTAGCACTGCCTAACCGTTTACCCAGTTGCTGAAGAGACCCTTGCTCTTGGATGATTTTGGCCAGCTTGTTGTCGTAAACGCAGTAACTGCGCTTTTTACGGGTGCAGACACCCAGCACTTTCTTGGCGCAGTATTGCCCCACGTACAGGGTTAAGCCTTTCTCTTTGGCTTCCCCCAGCGCTTCTTCCGCTTCGCTGCATTTCGCTCCCAATCCTTGCCCCCATCCTGAGTCTTTACAACAATCGTTGAAGCCCGCGAGTTTCTTACTGCACTTCATCGGCTTTCCCGTGAATATTTTGGGTGGGTCGCCGATGTCTTTCACGGCTTCGGCAAGTCCTGCCAGTGCCGCAACGGACTTATCAAAATTGTTATTCAATTTGGGCGCCTCCTCGTAACACTCCCCGTCAAGACAGAAGGAGTGCTCCCCACATTGCAGATCAGTGGTTCGGCATGTCTTCTCAACACAACGCTTTGTGACCTCTTGCTCGACGCACACCCCATTTTGCTTAAGGCTGCAATGTTGAGTTTGAGTCGTACAGTCTTTCGGGAGGTTTGCGCAGGTATTAGGGCGGTCACAATGATGGTCTATCCGATATTTCCAACAATTGAGCGTGGTGGGAATGCCATTAATGGTGCGGGTGGCTCGACCTTCAATACATTGCTGGCGAGTGACCTTGCACGAGTTCATCAGGCGGCATTGTGTTCGCCAGGTCATGGTGTTTTTGATGCAGTTCCCTCCGGATAAGGAGAATCCGTTTGAGCAGCTCAAGGTGGCTTTTTTCGTTTGTGTGGTGGGTCGACAAATCTCGTAGCGTTTATGCCAGTATGCGCTCCATTGCCAGTTTAAGTTGATGGTATATTTTAAATCGCCAAGCGTGTAGCCTTGGTTGGGAGAGACTATCTTTCCATCCCAAAAATACGTGGTTTCTGATCCCGAAAAACCTCTTCTAGTCCCTGATTGCCTCACGTAATTGTCATTATTGTATCGGCATTGTGGGAGGGGGCGTTGGCAATCCCTCCCTTGTTGTGTCCAGCCGGATGGACAGCGGTAGCTCACCTCACCGGTGCTCACGGAGGCAACGGGGACTTTTGTACAAGGCACATTGTTATTCGTTGGACGATGACACTGTTTAGGAATGTGTTCGATAAGGCACTGGGAGCCGCTATCACAATCCACATAGGCATTTGAGAGACCGTGAGTGATTTCATACGCATTCTCTTGGCCGAGTAAGGCAAAGCGCATCGCTGGGTCGCTTTTAACATCGGGGCGCCCTTTATTAAAGTGGGTGTTGATGTCTTGAGCCAATCCATTGGTCACAAACTCTGTCCCTTTTTGTGCATTGATATCACTGTCTGACAGTCTTGACTCTTTTGGACTGCGGATCTCTTTTCGACACGTGGCGTCTTTGCAATAGTCATCGACATTGAGTGGAAGCGCATGAGGCGTGAGAGCTTGGCTTGCCGTTTGCTTCGCCCAATTGGCGCTCTCGGTAAAGGTTTGTTGTTCGCTGGCAAGAGCGAGAGTAGATAAAAAACTGAGCGTGAGCGCAGCCCAGAGGTCAATGCGCATAAGGAGCACCTCATCAAAAGTTGGGGTGAGAGAGGGTTATTGGGCATAGAGCGTGCGCAACAGTGGATGAATGTTTTGCTGCGCATCCCCGGCCGCGAGGTAATCCAGAGCTTGGTAAAGTGAAATGTTGCCGTAAAGGATGTCGTAGTCACTGGCTTTGCAAGGCTGCTTAGGTAAGCAACGGTTTTGTTTGACCGAAACAAAGGCCGGTACGCGATGAATATCAAATTGCTTAAACCAATCAGGGCTGATGGAAAAGCCGCTTTGAATGGGCGCCTTATTGGGGGAGCGTATCAAGGCCTCGATCCGCTTGGCCGTGGCCGGAAAACCTTCAGGTAAGACACCGCGTATCACCAGTGGAACGCCTAAGTGCTCACTTTGCATCAGAAGCTGTTTGAGCGCGGTCTTGGGCATGGTGAGTGAAACAAACACCATTACCCCTTTTGGGGCTTGGTCAGGGTTGCGCGTGGGCTTTTGTCGCCCCAATAAGGGGGACAGGCTCTCCTCTTTTATCAAATCTTGAACATTGCGGCTGAGAGTCAGCGCTTCTTCTCGATAAGCCTGGGCTTTATTTTGTATGTCGTCCGTAGGCCACGTCTTCGCCGCCTCCGGTTGTTGAGTCATTTTTTGCTCAAGCTTGGCAAAAGATTTGAGCTCTTGCTCAGTGTAAGCTTGGGCGGGTAACGCGATAAAAAAACACAGAAAAACAAGAGAGCGCCTAAAGGTGCTCTCAAAAGATGGAATGGTCATAGTAACCTCTTCATTATGGCCGCTGAAAGGGTGGGTAGAGGGTGTGAGCGTTTTGGAAGCTGATTGACAGCACCTTACGAGCATTGAGATCGCGACAAAACGAGAAGCAAAACTGCGAGAGCGGGAAACAGCAGTAAATGTGCTTGTTGTTGGCGAGCTCTGTTTTTAAAAAATCGGTAAGGGAGTCAGGGTGACTGGCAATAAATAGGTCCGTTTCATTTTTGTGGGGAAGAATGGGCATCATCGCGTCACCTTATAAAAAGACACAGTTGCGCTTTCGCCATTGTACAAAACCAAAGTTATCCCCTGTCACCGGGTTGTCATGGCCGGCTTCCCAGATTGTGGTTGTCGTGGTGTACGGGTGACACCAGGCGGCATCGGGAATAGGCCCCGACATTTGATACCGATAACGAGATTTTGGCAAAATAGGATCGGGATATTGATAACAAATCGCGCCATCTTCGCCGCGCGTCTCCCAGATGATTCCTTGCCGGTGCAGTTTGTAGTTCAGCTTTTCCATCAAGAGTGTCGCCGCCTGGATGGGCGTGTCTCGATAGTTGGTGGTGCCGGTGAGCGGATAGGCACTGCCCTGTGAGCCTAAACACCAAAATAAAGCATCAATAGGTAAGGCAGCGTTAGTGGAGGTCAACAGGGCTTCGGGCACGCAAGCAAGCTGCGCAACCAAGTTACCAAACAGTAACGCTTCGGGATTGAGAATGAGGGATAACTCATCGTCGTCCCAAAGTGGGTCAATTTCCGTCATGTAGGCCACATCAAAAACGTCCGTGGCCATGCAGGCGGTGGATTGCATCAGTTGCAGCCAATAAATAACGGGGTACTTATACCAATGGGCGTGATAAAAGCCTCCGTCACTGCTGTCACTCTCACGGGCGGTCACGCGCCCACCGATACGCTGAGTGTTAGCGCCGGACATTTGCACGCCCATGTTCACCATACAGTAAGGGACGCGCGTGATATCGGTTAAGGCATAAGGCTCCCAATAGCCAATGTTGATGCCTATTTGCACAAAGATAGGCGGCGGTTTAGGGCAATAAGAGATAGGCAGTGTGGGATTGGGCGTATCGGGGTACTTAGAGGGCATGACGGTGGCTGAGCCTATCGTCATCGGAAACAAGCAATCCCAACAAATATCGGTCATGGGGTTAATAAAACGGCTTTTACACGCCGCACTGGCTGCTAGGGTTGATGGGGCAATAAAAACCAATAGGCAGCACAACAGTAAACGAAAGTGTCGTTGTGTCATGGGGTGTCCTTTTTCCACGCCGAGCGTGGTACTCCTTTTGTCTCGACAAGAGGCTTCGCCCCATAATCGCCGCCAAAAGCGAGCTTGGTTAAGAAAAAAAAAGCGTCATACTGGAAGCATAATCAAGGGAGGTGCGCACTTCCAATGCGATGTCATTGTTATTGCTCTATCGCCAAGGGGTGCAAACCCGATACGTTCACCTCATCGATGCGCCAGCGCGTGCCTTCTTGGTAGGCAATCGCTGGGACGTGAGTAATGTTAAGCGATTGGGTTAAGTGGCCTTGCTGCGCAAAATACATTCTTGCGTCCAATAAGGTCGCCATTTTATTCGGGCTGCCTCCTGTCAGTACCCACTTGATTGGCTTGGCGTTTTGATACTCGCTAGCGAACCTTCGTTGCTGCGCGTCTCTGGCATCAAAAAAGACCAGCACCTTACTTAACTCAAATTGTGGTAGAACGTTTTGACCGTCGACCTTTGGCCAAGTGCGGGTATCAAAGGGGTTCACTCTGGTGCCCGCTTTGGCAATCACGGCTCCTGTAGTGGGGGCGATAATGTCTTTAGGGAGGGTGATGCTTGGGTCAACGTAAAAGGTGCGGGGGTTGATCGTGGTGGTTAAGCCTGCAACGGGCGGTGGGTTTTCAATGCTTTGCTTGGCGCGCTCCGTGAACTCGTTTTGCATGTCCGCTAATTGACCACTGGCCTCAAACCCTTTCAGTCTTTGGTCAATCCACTCCAGCATGTCAATCTCACCGATGGGGAAGATAGGGGCCACTTGGCCCAAGTTCTTTCCAGCGGCATTTGTCGTTGCCAGTCCAGCGACCAAAAGAAAAAGGGGGGATTTAAGCGCTCGCCCCAATGGCTTGATTAAAGGCGTCAATGTCTTTGCCATAAAAGTGCCTGGAGGTTTGCTCAATGGCGCGCTCCAGTGAGTGGCCTTGTTTATAAAGATTTTCACAATACTCAAACTCCTTAGGCTCGGTTGAGAACATGGCGCGTTTCACCGGAGAGGCGAAAAAGCGGTGATAGGTGACATGGCCACCCGCTTTGATGCGCGCACTGCTGTATCCCGCTTCGGCAGACGGAGCGAAACTTTTAATGAGGCGCTGCTCAAACGGTGAGAAGGCATCCGGGTTTTGGGTCAGATACTCATCAAACCCTTCCCCTTGACGAAGAATGATGTGGATATCGGAGTTGTTGTAGCAGGCTTTGGCTTCCTCGTTGCTAAAGAAGTCTTCAATCCCTTGAGTCACTGTACAAAAAGCGCCGCCGAACTTACGGGCGGTGCGATAACCGGTGTTGATGAACTCCCTCGCTTGCTCGTTTGCCCCAGAGAGGAGGCTCCAGGCTTCTTCAATGATGCACAGCTTTGGGGTAGAGCGAGAGCCAGCCAGGTACATCTGCTGGTTAATCGAAACCATCAACGCAAAAATCACGGGTCTGAGCACAGCAGGCGGAAACCCATCCAGCTCCAGCGTGGTGATTTCCACACTGGGGTCGAGCATGGAGGGCTTGTTGAACACATCTTTGTACATGCCGTCGGTGCAGAACTTTTTCAGTTGCACCGCAATGTCTTTGATGCGTCGGTCGCTTTCTTCTCCAGCAATCTCAATCAAGGCGTCTCTGACATCATCCACCAAGGCTTGATTACCTTTACGCTCCCATGCCGTCACTATCGCATCGCCTAAGACGCTTTGTTGAAACGCCGTCAGTGGGACGTAGGGTGACGCGATGGTGGCAAACAACGCCGTGATATTATCGAGCGCTTCCATCATGGGGTCGACCGGTCTACCGTCATCATCCACAAACTCAAACTCAGCACTTTGCATGGCGCCTAAATGCGTGAAGGGATTTAAGAAGATGTTGGCGTGCGTCATGTACGTCCCCCCAAGGCTGAGCGTCAATTTTTTATAGCTGGCCCCTTTATCGAGGATCCACACTTTACCGCCCATGGCGTAAACCGTTTCGGCAATCTCTTGAACCAGAAAGCTTTTCCCTGCGCCTGAGCCTCCGGTCAGAGCGATATTTTGGTTATCACTGCCACAGGTGAAAGGGTTAAAGAAAGAAATTTGCTGGCGCATCGTGGGCAGCAATACGCCGCCTTTTAACTGACAAAAATCCATGATGAGAGGGAAGAGGTTCACCAGATTAGAGCTTTTTAACGTGCGAACTCGGCCGGCTTTTTTACAATCGCCCCACAACCCTTCGCTCATCATAAAAGGCAACGTTGAAAGCAGCGCTTGTGGCTGATTCATTTTCAGGGGAATGATATCAAGGCCAGCATGGCTGAATGACTCCTTCGCCGCTTGGGTGTCTTTTTTCTGGTGGGTCTTATCGGTAAACAGGGAGACCGTGAGTACCATAGACGCAATGGTAAACTCTTTAGACAACAGACCTTTTTGTAGGGCTTTTCGCTCTTTGAGCTCATCTTCCGCTGTTGGAGCCAGCAGCGCCATTTGGCTGTTCACCGTCTTGGTTAAGTCTTTTATCTTATTATCGTTATCCGCATTTTGCTTACCGGTTGGCTCATTACGAAAGCTCAACGTGACGCGGTGAGGGCAAGTGATATTACGAGAAACGTTGCGAAGAGAAGAAAAGGCCTCAGGTAAGGCGTACAAGCGATAATCCCCAGGCAGACGAGAAAGTCCCAAATTGACCAGCCGTGTGCGCACCTCCTCCCCTTGGTCATTGGTATGACGGGTGGCGATATGGCCACGATGCGTTAACGCTTCGGTATCGGGAGAGAGGGCTTGCAGGTTCAAAGGCTCTAACGGGTTGTAGCCTTTTTCCTTTGGCCGGTCTTGTCGTTTATCAAAGTTTAAGATATCACTCACATCGGTCAGCAACATCTCAGGCGTGACGGGCAGTAAATCAAAACCAAGCTGCGCCAGTCCTGTCTCTAGAGTCATTCGCGCATCAAGCAGCTCTTGTGGGTCTTTTTCCGTGGTGGAGACAAAAAAGAACGCGTCGTAATCGCGCAAATCAAAGCGATTGTTTTTTTGTCGGTGTAAAAAACCGTGCTGCGCGGCGTAGTGGGCGTAAATGGCGTCATCGTTAGCCAGCTTCTGGCAGATACCGCCTCGCTGACTGAGTAGAGCTTGGTTTCCTTCGAGATAGTGCGCCACTCGGTTGTGACCAAACAGCTGCACTTGATAGTCCCATTTATCCCCTGCTGGCAAATCCCCCATGAGGTGGCTTAACGACTGAATTAAATCGTCGTTAGCGCCCCCAAGGACACTGATTTTAAAGCCAAAACCGCGAGAGTGGGGATTGTCGAACACCCGCTCAATGGGATCGTAATCTCGATACGGCAGTTCATGGTGAAGGTGGTTTTGGGCTTGCTTGGCCTCTTGAAATAAGGCGGATAAGCCACTGCGTGAGGAGGAAAACATGGGGGATCCCTTTTTCTATTTTAATGTTAGGGGGCGTGACACAATCTTGGACCGCTTGATGGATTCCCCCCTCATTGAGAGAAGGCTGAGACTGAATGTCGCGCGCCCATGATAAAAATGATGTTTAAGCTTCGTTTCTTTTTTTCCTAATCAATCTTTCCAAATCGCGCGCGCAGGGCGCCCAGACCAACGGCTATCGTCTAAGACAAAGTAAACATCCATCGTATCGATGTAGTGATTGTCTTTGTCGATGAAAGGGAAGACGGTGAGTTTTTTAACGTCTTCTTGGCTTCGCTCTGGCTCCCCCTCTCGATTGCGCCTTGGCAGTAAGGTAAAGGCGGAAGGTGGGGCGAGACGCGCTTGAGAAGAGACCGTGGCGTTACCACTGCCTCCGGTATAACCGTATAGGTTGTCTCGAACTTCGTTCATGGTGACGCAACCTGAAACGCCGCCGACCTGATCGCAACTGTATTCGCTCTCAAAGCCCGCGCTACAACCGGTCAGACCTAAGAGTATCGATAGTGAAAACAAAGCGTGCCTATTCATGGTGATTCCTCACGCCCAAAGCCCACGCGGCTTAACCCTTGTTGGGTGATTTTTTGCGCTAAAGGGTTGATGGGGGCGGTTTGAGTGGTTGGTGGAAGAGAGGGGGTGTTGGTAATGACATCTAACAGTTGATTGCTGTTGGAGACTTGCTCACGCTGCTCATTCATACGCGTTTCGTATTCATCGGCCAGCAATGGATCTAATGGAAAGCCTTCCAAAAAGACAATATTGACGATGGCACCAGGATTGACTTCCACTATCGGATGATAGAGTTCGGCCAGTTTGATGTAGTAGTCCGCCAATTTGCTGCCAACGCTCTCCGTGGCGCCGCCAAGCAGATTCAAGCCAATTTTATCGCTGTTGATGCTTTGACTTGGGCCGAGCGCCGTCGGTGTCGTGGTTTGTGCCAGCGCTTTACCTGCATCCCCTACGCCTTGCAAGATCCCCGCAATGCCGGCCATTTGAACGATCTTACCGTTTTTCAAAATGGTGGTACCGCGAATACCATTGCGACCAAAGTTAAACACGGTCGCATTGACGGGGATATCGAGAATATCGCCATTGGGTTGTATGCAGCTCATTCTACTGGTGCGAGCGACGCCGCGGCTGGATGAGATCTCACCGTAGACGGCGCCGGTGATCGTGCAATCCTTCAATTTAGAGGCCTGACCGTTGGGTAAGACCCCCTGATTGACTGTCTGAAAGACAATCGGTGAGGTATCCCCTTGTCCAGAGACGCCCCCATTAGCATCAGCGCCGCCGGTAATTACGGCGGTCACAAAGGTGCCGGTTGGCACGTAGTTATCGGTCGTGCGACGGGATTGTTTCTCCTCGACACTGGCTTGCCAGTGAAATTCAAAGCTATCAAAGGCATCACCACTAAAGGCCACATCATCTTGCTCTTGGTACTGGAACTCATTCACCTTGGCGTTATCCATGTTGCTATTAATGGCCGGTCTTGGGGGCAGTTTGTATTGGCCAAAGGTGTCTCCTTGGTTGGTCTCGATGCCGTGTTGAGTCGAAGGATCGCCTGCCTTGAGGGTTGAGGCTAATTGCGTCTCAAGCTGCGCCTTGAGCGCGTCAACTTCATCGAGCTTTTGTTGCATCTGCTGCTCAAGCTCTGTCAGTTGCGATTTTGTATCGCGCTCATTGGCCTTTTTAATGTTCTCTAACTCAGAGGTTAAGCTTTGTCCAAAGCGACTTAATGTGCCTTCAAACCGCGCTAAGCTTTGTTCTATTTGGTTGATTTTGTCTTGTTGAAACGTCAGGGCGGACTGGTTGTCTTTGTCGGTAAAATCATCGGTGACGACAGCGCCAAATCCGACATCTTGAATGCCCTTGCTTGGCGCTTGGGGAGACAGTGTTAACCGCCAAACAACAAAAGCCAGGGCGGTCAATATCAGCAATACCGTGAGCGTAATGGTGCGATTGCGCTTTCTTGTCACGGCATTGATCGTGCCGCCGTCTTCAAAGTCCCCGTCGGTGTCTTTGAAGACGCGTTTCTTAAAACGGCCCAAGGCGTCTTTTTGTTTATCGAGCATGGGTGGCGCCTCCTCCAGTAATGAGATAGAGCGTGGTAGTTTGCCCAGGTTTTAATTGATAGGCATCGAGCGCGGCTGAGCGTGCGGAATAGCTGTAGAACTGCGCGGTGGTCAGCGCCATGTCACTGCGGCTTTGATTTTTGAGCTGATAAACCACCCCAGAATAATGACGGCCCACGAAGACCGTTTGAGGGATGATGGCCAGTGACGCTTCATCTTTGGGTAAGGTTTTGGGGTCAACGTCGTGACGTTTAAAACCAGCAATGGGAGCGCCATCATGGACAAAACGTATCATGGCTTTGGTGAGCGCTGTCATGGCGGCGGGATAATCCGCCGCCTGCTCAATCGGGCTTTGCTGCTCTTTGTAATTTTGCGACCAAACAAACTCCGTGACCAAAGATGGTGTAGCTTTGGGGGTAATAAACAGCGCAAACAATCGCCCTTTCTCTGTCGTCAGGTGCGCGGTAAACGGTAAGGGAAGGTTAATTTTTAAGGTGATGGAGCCGGAAGCGTCTTTTTGGTTGCCCGTTGAGGTGCAAAACCCTTTCGGGCAGACGATCGAAATAATACGGTCATTGTTGACCAGTAAACGGTTCACGTTAATGGAAGAGAGTGACAAGGGGATCGTGTCGCCTTCGTCAAACTCATAGCTCACCATGGCGGCATTTTCAGCCAGGGCAAAAGAGGGGATGAAAAAGACCACCCAAAGCGCGATGGATAAAAAATAAGGGTGCCATTGCTGCGATGGGGTGAATGATTGCTCATAAAGATTCATCGGTGTTGACCTCGACTTCTTCAATGGAGAGTAAACCTATGACGCCTTGGTCATAGCTAAAGTTGACTTGATACCACTTCATCTCCGGATCTAGTGCGCGTTGGCCTACGTGCTTTTGGAGTTTCCCGTAGAGTTGTACTTGGAGAGTGTCGAGAGAAATTCGGACCAACTCGACAGAAAATTGGCTGCTGATGTTATCTTTTTTAACCACCGTGGCTTCTCGAAGCAGCTTAGGTTGAACGTTGTACCAGCTTGTCTCGTCTAAATATTCAAGTAACTGACCAAACTGACGTCCAACGCTTGCCGGCGTGATGTTGAGTTTCAGGTAGAGAAGATAATCCGCCATTTGCTCAAGATAAGGTTCATCGACCGCGCCATCCGAAACCGTAAAGGCTTGAGAGAGGGTGGGCGGGACTAGGGTTCGGCTTTGATGGGTAAGGGCTTGATAACTGGTGTAACCCAACACCAGGTTAGTGATAAGCATAACAAGAAAGCCTGCACTCAAAAAAAGATTGAGGAGGCTTTTGACGGCCAGCTTATCCCGTTTAACAAACGGATCCATGATGAAGGGTCTCCTTAGAAAATCCAGTAACGACGACAGGCTGAGGGGGTACGCTTAAAGAGGGTGGGATGGACAAAGGAAGCCCCCCACCAATAAAGTGACAGGGTAACTATGTTGTCACCGTATTGCGCTTTGATGTAACGTAATCCCCCAAACCAAGCCAGCGATAACGTCAGCCCTATCATTTCGTGTTTAAGCCAGAATGAGAGGCCAAAAATGCAGAGGGCAGGCACGAGTTCATCAACTGGGAACCCGAGCCAGCGACGACCTTTGTTCATGTGTTTTGGAATAGAAAAAAACTGATGAGGGTCTTCCATTGTGACTCCTTAGCCTAAGCCGACGAGTGGTGCTCCAACATTCCACAAGACTGAGCCGCCAATGAACCCGCCAACGGCCGCAAACCAGTTACGGCTCATCAGTCCAGTGACGACCGCCCCCGCAAGCCCAGTCCCCAGCATCGCGGTTTCAACCGCAGAGCCTTTGCCCGCCGAGTCTTTCATGGCTTGTTTACCTGACGCGAAGATATCGGCAGCCAGAGCGGGCTGAGTGATAAGAAGTGTCGAGACAGCAACGCCAAGCCCGACAAGGAGGGTGCGCTGGGTGCGTTTTTTCATAATAAATATCCTTATTGAGTGATAAATTTATCAAGTGTTTGGTCATGATGGAGTAAAAGACCTCCTTGCCTGAGAAGCTGGGAAGAAGGGTTAGGTTGTCCTAGGCAGACCGTGCAACGTGCAAATTAAACGGCGCGTGGGGAGAAAGGTTAAAATCGACAGGTATAGGCACGCATCATAAAGAAAACAGAGAAGATTTCGCGTACTTCAAACCGCGATTACGACTCACATGTTGCTTCCAATTTTGAGCGCTAATGATGGTGTTCTTAAGCTTCCGATAACGTTTTTTACAAGCATTCTTTGAAGCTGGGAGAGTGAGACGGTTAACTGATTGAACTTGTTTTTGAACCGCAACAAAATGAACACCCTTCCAATAGAAAGGGAATGAAAGGTGTCCAGTAAAAGACAGTAAGGCGGCAAACGCCATGTGTTCACGCCCGACCGTTCCCAGTTCTTTGACGCTGACAAAATCCCCTTGTTCAACAAAGTGGCCTAATACATTCGCCGCCTCATCTGTACGACAATGTCCGTAGATAATCTGCATCGTTCACACTCCTTTTTAGGACATTGTTTTGTTCTTTTAAAAAAGCAAAACAATGGGCTCTCTTTCAAGAGCCGTGCTACAAACTGGCTTGAGCATTCTTGTAGTAGAATGCGCACATCCAAAGGGTGTGGTGTCTGGTATTCCCAAGTAACTCTATTTCACCACTCAACCAGCGTGCTTAATTGAGTAGAAAAACAGCCTTGGACGTCGCCCCAGAGAGGGCTCCTGAATTTGTTAGGCATATTACGCAGGCCTGCGCCCCTCTGCGGCGCTTTTTGCAATCGTGAAGGCAGCCCACCTTCGAGGCCATCTGAAATAAGATCTCAGACGGCAATATCATTCGTTACAGCGACCAATTGGGAAAACGTTTGAGATGATCTTCTAATCGAAGTTTCCCTTCGCGCTTTTTGGCCCGTTCTGCTCTTTTCGCCGATAGCGTTAACGTTTTATTCGCGTTTGCTGAAAGACTAAAAGCGATACCGACTTCCTTGTTATCAACCCTACATTCTGATTTCAAATTCATACAAAATCCTTTTCAATTAAGAAAAACCGAAACGACCGAGTTCAAACTGAAATATCGCTGAACCCTCTAATCGTTCAAAAGTGACCCAGAATTATTAAACTTATTTGCTTTTGTGATGGGCCTCTCAATCTTGCAATTTAACATAACAAATATAATACGCACCAAATTAAACTTTTGATTTTAATGGTTATTTTATTAAATTTAACGTTGCCTTTGTTTTTAATTTTAAATAATTAATCCATTAATTATTTTTATTGGGATTCTTTGATGTGCTATAAATTTTTCAAGGTTATTTGTTATCTCATTGTTATTTATCTGCTATTTTTGGTTACGCATTATATTTGTTATGTTAAGGGAAAAATCCCAAGGCACACTTAGCGTTTGAAATATCAGGCGACGACACGCTATACTTACCTGAGGTCTATAAGGTTAAAACACACGACATTGCTTACTCCTGTAGTGTCCAATGTCGTGTGTTTTTTCTAGGATTTAGAGTGTGTTAGAGGTGGTACTCTGACTATATAGCACTCGCAAAAAAGCCGACTTTCCAAGAGTAGTCGGCTTTTTTGTGTCTAAAAAACCGGCATTTGATTTCTTTTCCCGGTTGAGATAGGTTGAAATTTCACCGTTTGGACGGCCAATCCAAACACCCCAAAAACCTCTTGGACTTCAAAATATGACGCATTTGACTCAGCCTTGGCTTGGGCTAACGCTCAGGAGAATCCACTTTCTGCCTAACACCGCCTTTTTTGTCCCTCAGGATGAAGCGAGGTGTGTTTTAAACGTGGACGGTGAGTCTTATGAAAACGTTTAGCTCCTCCCCTCCCCCGTTCGATAAATCGAGTTACGATGCGCAGTATCGCTGTAAGCGTAAGGCTCGCAAACTGGATTTGATTGAATTGTATCAACGCGTCATTGAAGAAGAGAACGCGCGGAACCCTAAGACGCCTTTTGAGATCGGATTTAAGTCTCGCCGGTTGCTCCGAAGCGGTAAGGTAGAAACCCTGCCGCCAGAATACGCGCGGATCTTAAAAGGGTGTGAAGAATTTATTACCAACCCCAATCGTTTCCCGTCACTCAATGCATGGGGCGGTGAAGCGGTGAATAATGTCCAATGTCGCACCTTAATTGCGAAAGTATTAGCGTGCACTCTGCCGAACACAGACCTCCTTGGCGGGCGCATCGGTTTGCCCACCGAAGCGGGATTGAAAACCATCAGCTACGACCAGCTTCAAGAAGATTATGCGTTGCGCTTTGGAGAGTTTATTTCGCCGAAGTCCTTTGCTAAAGCGGTGAAGTATCTAAAGCGTGCCAGCTATTTTCACAGTGAGCGGATCAATGTGTGTGTCGACCAAGACGAAGGGACGATACGCAGTGCACCCGCGTACAAACAGTTTACACCTCGCTTCTTTAATGACTTAAAAGTCGTGCGTTACACCAACATCAGCGAATTGATCCTCGCAACACGGGAACGCCAGACAAAAAAAGGACTGAGCTTTCAATGGCTCTCTTTCCGTAAGATAGCGTCAGGGATACAAGAGATCTTCAATGCGTCAACGTTAAACACCTATGCGCAATCAACCTCAGCCTTCTTTAGTGAGTATCAACCGGACCTGGCCCCTAATTAAAAAGACACGTTCGTCTCCGCGAAGGCGGAGGGATCAGCACGTCTGAACCTTAGCCTACCCTGCTCTATCTCTCATTTTTCTGGTTTCTCCCAACAGGTTATTCAGGGTTATCTTGCGCACGCAGTCTCATTCGGAAGGGATTTCTCTATTCACGGTTTTTTATAAGAAAGGCCGTGCAAGAAAGGAAGGATAAAAAAGACCGCTACAATGGCCATCAATAAGGGGCTGCGCTTATGAACACTACGTATAAAGATAAATAATTAAATCAATAGAAAAATAAATACTTAAGGACAAGCAAAAAAAACGGCGCGGCAACCTTCTTTTGTCATACGACAGGGACCTTCTTCGATTAAACGCTGAGTCAGGTGGCTCCCTTTCATCATCTCCTTACTTAACGTCCACCTTCATCCGGATGGTATGGCTTAGCAGGGCGAGGGTTTTTAGTGCTGTCAATATTGCAGCCTAAAAAGAGCAGTATGGCGCTGTGAGAGGCTTTCTTCTTAATTTCATTAAATGGTCACGGTTCTTATTCAGCCGCTTAAGCTTACTGCTTTACAAAATGAATGGCCCCTTGAATACTAAGATTAGCGTTTCGATTTATCAGCGTCAGAGGGTAATTCAAACTCAAGGAACATAAATTAGTATTACTTCGAGGTGTTTCTCTTCTTACGCTGTTAGCCTAGAAAAACACATGGGTTACTAGAAGAGAAAAGGACGGATATGACACTTCCTATTTTTCACTCAAACAACGTTCCACATTCTCAGTCGGATTATTTATCTGAGCTCTGGAGGAAGATTGAAAAAAATGAACGGCGTAATCAAAAGGCCGAGATCAAGGTCAATCAGCTTTTTTCTGAATACAAAGATAAACTGACTCCCTATGATAAAAAGCTCGACCATCTTCACTGTGCCTGGGTTAAGCACTTGATGTCATTTTTGACCTCAAAAAAACTCAAAACCAATATCCGCAATCGCTTGATGCAAGCGATTGAACAGGAGTTAATTGACTTGCTTGATCGCCCTTTTATCAATGATAGAGACAAAGTCGAGGCGTTATGCGAAGAGTATGAAACCTATCATAATAAAGTATTTCAGAAAGAGAAACAGCAAGCGCTCAATGCAGCTTGTCGAGAATTTGAAAACGGCATGAAGGAGATGTTCGGCGCTGATATTGATTTACCCCACAAAAAAATCCGTGAAATTCTGGCTTCTGGTGATCCATTCGCCATTGAAGCTTTTATCAGTGCCTTATGGGCCTCTTTTGTTAAACATAATAACGACTCATTTTCACCACGAGCCCAAAATGAGGACGATTGGGACGATTTTGAATTCGATTATTTTGAGAGTGAAGACGACGACGCGCTTAACATCAAAGAAATGTTCCGAGGTACTCAACTCAACAAAATGTACAAACGCATTGCGAGTGTTATCCATCCAGATAAAGAGTCTGACCCGTTAAAGAAAGAAGAGAAACATCGTTTAATGCAGAAACTGGCGGTGGCCAAACGAGAGAATGATGTGATGACCTTAGTCCGAATGCTGACAGAATATGTCCCCGATTCTGAGCACCTTCTTGATGAAACAACTTTAGTGAGAATGGAGCATTTGCTCGAAATGAAGCTCCTGGATTTAAATCGGGCCCACCGTGACATCTTTAGCCAACAAGGAGTTAAGTCTCAAGTCTGGAGACAATTCTCAGCACCAAGCAAGAAGAAGACGCAAGCCAAAATGGAAAAGTATCTTAAAATGATTGATGATTCGATAGTCTCGCTTGAAAAAAGAATAAGAAAAGTTAACAGTATCAATCAATTAAAAAAATATTTAGGATCTCTTACCTTCTATTGATTCTGTGTCTAGAAAAGAGGCTTAATCATGGTGGTTTAAGAGGTTCGAAATACCGCTTGCTCACCCTTCGACTGGCTTCGCCAGCTACGGGATTGCGACGAGCGGTGCCATTAAAGTTTGAGCAGGTATATGTTCGCGTTTCCCGTTAATTTTTGAATGCGCCTTATTATTTAAGCCTTAATACACGCTGATTACGCACTCAATTTAAAATCGTGAAAAACAGCTAGGAAGCTTCAATTAAAGAGAAAGAATAAATTCATGAGTCGAAACCTTAAGCACTATCAAGCCCTTGATGAGATCGTGACGAATGCGCTTCTCGCACTGTATTTAACCATGAGTCAACAAGGTGGATATTGGACAACGAAAATAAGAAATGAACTGTTGGTAAAATTCATCAAACCAAAAGTAAAACGGCCTCAGTTCTCGACATGTAAAAATGAACTCAAAACCATGCTCAGTATTGGCCGAAGTGTAACAGGCAACCTCGAACAAAAAATGTGGGAGGTAAATCAACTGAATCTCGGGTATCAAGCCAAGTTCTCACAGGCTGATGAACTCTATATCATGTTAACGGAATTATTTGAGCAGCATCAGTTTCCAACTATGTTGGAAGACCCCACAAAAGAAATGGAACGAGATACTCTTTACATGAAAGAAAAAAGCATAGAGCAAGGGTTTGATGAAGACAATAACCAGATAAAACCCCTGGCTATGACGGTGAAAACCCATCGGTTGGAAGCGTTAATTGAAGCGCTAAAAGCCAAAGGCTTTTATCGCGTTGAAGTTGACTCTGAAGAGAAAGATGAAGTCATTCACCTTTTATTGCACCGAGAGTGATAACGATTATACGATTGAATAGTGCCTTTCTATTTCTCGGTTTTACCTTGGGTAGACAATGTCCGACTAAATACCCATCTTCAACCTTGACTGAAAGCTTTCCCATATGACAACGCACCCAAAGCCAGTCTGACCAAATAGGTCATAAAGAGAGAGCTTTTCAATACGCAACTCTGGCTTACGCATGAACCTTTTAAAATTGGCATTAGCTAGGCTAGGTTTGCGCATAGGGTCCAATTCTCTTCTTCATTTTTCCACCTAAATCCGGATTTAGGTCTAGTATAATATACTGCGATACTCACCTTGTGACACGGAGCCTTCCATCCTAGTGGTAGGTGAAAATTTCACCCAAACCTTACGGACGCCAGTTTTCAATGCAGAGACACAATAAGAGTTTAGGACTATTCATACTTTTCTTTATGCAGACACATGCAATAATCAACATGCTATGACGAGGTTGATGGTTATATGAGATGTTCCGAAATACCCCCTTTGATCTACATGGTTACTGAAACTCAACTTGAGAGTGCTCTATCCTCTATAGCCATCAATAACTTGCATATTTACTGTGCGTTTACTCATGAAAGTTTGAACACTAAATTAATCAAAGATATTCAGTACAGCCACTTTAAATCCATAAGCTTTAGCGACGCTCGAACTATTTACCCTAAAAAAGCATCATTCTCGGATGAAGATAGGCAATAACTCATTGATATTTAGAAAAATATGCCTAAGAGGGAATATTCACAACGCTATTTTTGGAGAAAACGTGTTTCGACAATTTTTGTGTATCTTATTGATTTGTAATATTATCTCAATTTAAATGTAAATGGACTCAACATGACCGAAATGATAAAAACTTTACTTAATATCCGCTCGCTTCGTGCGTTCTCTCGTGAATTAACACTTGAGGAACTTGAAGAAGCACTGAATAAGTTAACGACCGTCTTTCTTGAACGCCAAGAGAGCGAAGAAGTAGAGCGCGAAGCTCGTGCTGAACAAGAATCCAAAGTCGCTGAAATCGCAAAGCAAATCAAGGTCGATGGTGTTAATATTGAAGCTCTTATAGAAGCTCTAGCAGGTCAATCAAAGAATAAAATAAAAGGTAAACGTAAGCCTCGCCTTGCTAAATATAGTTACACAGACGGGAACGGCATAGAAAAAACCTGGACCGGTCAAGGTCGCACCCCTTCCATAATTCAAGAACAGCTTGATGCTGGAAAATCAATTGAGGATTTCTTGATCGCGAAATAGTCGCTTCTTTCAAAACCCTCACTACACCCCCCTCAATTAAGAGGCCCAGAATTCATATAGAAACTAACAGAGCCCTTGTTTAGGTTAGTTTCTATAGGGCAGTCAGCTCACTTTAAATATCTCTCCCATTGGCCAATCTTAAAATGAATGCGTGAACAGAAATCAACCTAGAGGCGTTAATTACGTCACTGGCCTCATCAGTACCGAAACACGAGAAAACACTTATGACTATTGCAGAACAATTGCGCCAACAAGGCGAGCAACGTGGCCGCCAAGAAGGACGCCAAGAAGGACGCCAAGAAGGTCGCCAAGAAGGACGCCAAGAAGGTCGCCAAGAAGCCCTCAAGGAGATGGCGCACAAGATGATGCTTAATGGTCTAGATCAGGAAGCCATTATGGATGTCACAGGATTGAATAAAGACGAACTAGCACAACTTTCTCATTAGCCGAGCAAGTAAATGGCCATCAATAAAGGACTGCGCGTGGGGAGATAAATAGTTAAATCAATAAAAAATAAGGATAAGAAAAAAAAACGGCGCGGGCACTTTCTTTTGTCATACGACAGGTCCCTTCTTCGATTAAACGCGGAGTCATGTGGAACCCTTTCATCACCTTCCCACTTAACGTCCACCTTCATCCGGATGGTATGACGTTGTACGAAACTTTTAGACTTTTCCTACCCATCGGCCTTATTGTTATCATATTCAGGTACTAATTGAGTGAGGGGAATTATCGCCTCACCCAACTTTCATTGTGACAACGTCATAAAAAAGACCGAAAGACTAAGGTTATTACCTTCCTTGAAGCCCTTATATAACGTTCTGGTCAAAGTTTTATAAAATATTCAACGTTTTACTGCCCACTTTTAAATCGACTCTCTTTATACCCAAACGATAAAGGTAAGAGAGTACGTCATTTTTAGAAACATTGTATTGACTACGATTTAGAAGTAATAAATATTCTTCTAACAAGTATGGAAAGTCGCTTAATCAACGCCCATGAGTAATGTCAATCTGAGTGATATGTCGGCCAAGCACGGCATTATTGTGAATCGTCCTATATTTATCGTTGGTTCATCCAATCAAGTCCCGCTTTAGACGTAAGAAACTACTCTGCTATCAATTCATTAGGAGCGACATCTTATCGCTATTAGAAAAACCAAAGCATCAAGGTTTGAACTAGCAACCTAGTGAATACGCTTTCATTATGTAATGATTTTACTTACAAAGTCATACTGTAAGAGACAAAAGATTCCGGAATAATACGTCAAATGGTCTGGGCTAAAACTTATATGGCGGTTCGTATCATTGGTGTTGAGTTTGGCTACACCAATTACGCAAACTACAAAAATAGTGCAGAATAGCTTTCGATAACATTAGCTGCAATATTCCAGAGTTTTGTCTATTTTAGCACTGCGATTGGCCATCTTCGATAACATCAAGATTTGGCCTGTACCAAAGCAAAAGGGTAACCAGCACTCTTTCTTTTGCGCTTACCGAACTCGTTGTCCAAATTTGAACTCGATGTGAGAGCCAGAGCGAATAATGAGAAAGCACTCGTCAATGGAGTGAACGTCACTGTTGAGTGCAAAGGCGGTAAGAGAAGAGCCACCATTTTAGTTGATAAGTGACATACAACATGTAACTGGCTTAGAACACGTTAAAGCTCTCTTTCATTACACTAGTAAGCACTCTAGCAGGGATTTTGTTTTGGTTCTTGTAACGGGACTGTTGCAAAAATACTGTACGGACCCTTTTTTTTAATCATCGTGGGCAACGCTTGGAACTCATATTTCTGTCATGGGTGCAGACAAAATAGGAAACAAGAACTTCCATCCTCATTGTTTGAGAAAGCATACTCTACTGTGACTATATACCTTAATGAAAAACGATTGGCGAGTTCTAGCATGCGCCAGATAAAGAGATCTATAAGATAGTTGAAGAGCCTATGTTAAATGACAGGAACAAAAGCGGCATTACCATTTTGATAACTCAAGATTAGCTTATCAAGATCCTTACATTGGCCAGTTACTTTTAATGAAATACCTACCCAAGGTAAATAAGCATGAATAAAATTAGCTTTTTAAAAATAAACAATACCATTATCGATGACATTATTGCTCTCTCAGTGGAAGAGTCTCAAAAACAACTCATTGCTAACAACGCAGAGTGGCTTGCAGAAGCCAGTTTTAACGACGATAGTATCAACTATGGTATTTACTTAAACGATAAACCTGCGGGCCTGATCTCTCTGATTGACCCTAGAATACTGGACACACACGATGAACACTTTCAAAAGGAGCATTTATATGTATGGCGCGTCATGATTGACCATCGTTTCCAAGGAAAGGGATTGGGGAGTCAAGCGATTAACTTCAGTAAGAAATACGCTTCCATTATCGGTTTAAAAGGCGTCTCCCTGACCACGATGGATAAAGAAAAAGGCAATGCGCTCTCTATTTATCAAAAACTTGGTTTTATACCAACGGGCAGAAGACTTGATGATGAAATTGAATTAATTTTTGGCTTAAAGGAATGAGTGAATAAACAAGTCAGATGGTGTGTCTGGGACGGCTATTTGGCCGCCTCATTTTATACTTAAACTGTAAATGTATTGAAGAGTTCATTCAAAAACGCTGATCCCTCGTGCACTCTCACCTCTGCCCGGTCACGGCTTAACCAAAAATCAAATTGACTCTTGTTCAATATCCGTAACCTTTAAAGACCTTGAATCGCTTCGATGAGCTTTTTGATTAGAGCATGGTCTGACTCTATCGCATTGTCATGGTGTAATTACTCTTAATTTTTTTGCTCATATTTTCAGCTATCATGCGCTAATCTAGAAAACGTTAAAGTTCCAGCTCAGTGCTCTAAAGATCGTAAAGCCTCACCTAGCAGGTCTTCTGGCGAAAGGTTAGAATGGGTGTTCATTATACTTTCGATTCTCCTTGTAGGAAAAGAATTACAAGTCTTCCCTCTACCATCAAAGTCCTCTTGTCTTCTGCCGTATGCAATGTACACATTAATGAGAGTACACTCCCTCTCTCTCACTGAGCAGGTAATTTTCCTGAGTTTTTTTTGAAGACCTTCAAACATTCTATCGAGGCTTTGGTCACTATTTGCCTTAGTAAAGTGGCCATAGACTTCAGAGATAGTGCTATTTATTGATAGCTCAAACCTATGTACTTCTTGTTTCATTTGAAATAACTCAAGTATTATTGGGATTTGTATTACACATACTATAACCAAAAACATTGAAAGTTATTGGTTAATCAATTTAGTCAGCTTTGGCTCTCTTTGTTATCAGCTCTTATCGACAAAGCTAATTGCTTGCAGTTACAAAATATATCATTGGAACTCGCCTTGAGTCGCGACGACGAGTAAAACTTCAGGTCTATGAAGCCTCTGGACATTTCCGAGTTACGTTCAGATTGGCGACTAAGTCGTTCGGACAAAATTTACTACTCCGAATCATACAATGTATCGGAAATTGGTAGACCAAACGCAATGCCCTACTAAAACATCAAATGATGTTTTAGTAGGGCTATCAGATTATATTACTATAGGTAAACGGCCCTTTAAGGTTACTAGAAAGCCCCTATTTCAATGCCACCACTGTCGTTTTCAGAAACCACAACATTCATCATGTGTAATGGGTTGGCATTCTCTGATGAACCTTGAGCTTCCCCAAGTGTAACTGACTTAGTTAGAACATCCGAAATACTACCTGTCGATATTTGAACAGTTGCAATTCGACCTTCTGCACGAGCGTAGTTATTCACACCGATACTATATACCCCGAGTTCGAGGCTGTCTCTGTCACAAGTGGCGAAGTAATGCTCTGGCCCATAGCCGCTGGTGTTATCAACATCTAACTCACCAACGTTACCTACCCTATTTTGGTAGTACACCTGCATCCCATTGGGTTCAAACGTATGCAAATCAACATCACCTAGACCATTCCAACTGAGTGTTGCTGTGAACGACCCTGTAGAAGCGATTGCTTCAGGAGTTTGTAATGACGCCAGCTCCGATTGGAGATCGTTTCTTATCATTCCAGCTGGTTGTAAAGAAGTATTTAAATAGGTTTGTATGAGAGTGTGACCAGATGGATCAACCTCTAAATGGCTGACTGGTATCGAGACATTTGTATCGGGCACTGTCCCTACAGCTCTTAAACCATTTATCACCAAATCGAGATCGGCTAGTGTATAAGGTCCATTCAGTTGTGGTGAAGCTGGTGCAATGTGGACTACCCCAAGATTAGATTCATCTAGGTTATCCAATTCCAATGCTGCGTTGTAGGCATTATTAGCAAAAAGATTACCTTGGGAGTGGGCGATAAACAGCATTTTTGCGCCCTGTGTGCCTAACGTCTGAATCCTCGTGTTATGACGAGCGTAATCGCTTGCTGTTGGCGGTGAAGAAAACAAATGACTAACAAGTGCAACTGTTTGGGATGATGCCCAGTCGTAAAGCTCAGTAAGTAGCCCCAACACCAAGTCACTAGGGGCGCTGACAATATTGTAGACTTTATCTAAGAAACCATCAGCTCCACCACCAGTAATTGCTGACCAAAAGATATCAAATCTACCGCCGAGATCGGGGTCTATTTCTTCCGCTCGCTGAATAAATACTTCTGCTATATCTTGAAACGCTGATGCACTAACCGATGAACCAGTTACGTTATAAAAAGTCTCGTATGCTACAGGCTCTGAATTGTACTCATTTCCAATTTGCTTTTGGAATTCAAATGTCGCTAATTTCGCTTCATTTTTTGTATTCCACACTCCATTAAAAAAGCCAACGACATACCCTGGTACTTCACAAACTGTTGCAGAACTTACATTGAAAGAGATTGACGCAGCTAAAGCGGTTATAATAATTTTTTTCATACATCATTCCACGCAATCGATATTAGATGGTAGGCGCGTCACAGTGCCATCAAGAGCTTCATTGAACGCTGAATATGCCGCTGCGCGCTCACGAGTGTTTGCTGTGTAATGTTCTATCGCTTTTAGAATTTGATGTGCATCGGCAGGGTTATCAAAAGCTAAACTCAAGCAACCGATAGCTACAGTAGACTCTTCATCAACTTGGAGGACTGCATCGATATCAGAATGATCAACAAGGACAGCTTCTTGGATAGTTCTGGCAATACTCTTAACTTGTGTCTTTTGACTTGCTGATAAGTTAGCCGCTTCAATATATGCCAATATATCGTCTCGAATGGCTTCGTTATTGGTGACTGAACCTGTAAGCGAATCACTAGTGTCTAAGTCTGGGTACGTTCCTGACGAAACTAACTGACTTAAAGCATCTGTAGGTGAATTGATTGGTGTTGCTGCATTTACATCATCGGCACTATCAGAGTCACCACCACATGCCGTTAGCAACATGATGGCACATATTGGTAAAGCTTCCCTTATTTTCAACTTCATTGTCTACTCCTTGATCATAAATTTTAAGTTACTAAAATATAAGAGATTAACGCCAAGTGCAACGAGTCCCATACCACCCTTGAGCCGACCAAGTTGCCGCTATAGAGACTGGCGTTACATTAATATACCTAGGTCCGTTACACTTATATCAATACAGTAGATGTGGTTTGCATAAGGAAAAGTAAGCCAAATCACAGGTTTCTGAAATGAGTAATCAATCGGTCGTAACTTCTAATGGGGCATTTTCGAGTTTCATGGCACACCTTTGGACAGAAGCTTTTTCTAATTTAGTAAATGATGCATTATCTCCGGTATGGAGGAGCCATCAGAAGAGCACGACCTTAGAGGTTAAGTTCATTGTCACTTATGAGAAGTGAAAAAGCCCACTAGCAGGGCTTTTGTTGCAAGTTGCCACATATGATGCAATGCGCTACAATTGACATCAACAAACAAATGACCAAGGTAATACATATGGCTACTACAAGCGTTAGACTTGATGAGAGCCTAGTAGATAGAGCTGCAACCATTGGAACAGCTTTAAATCGAACGACCCCCAAGCAAATTGAGCATTGGGCGAAAATAGGCAAGATCATGGAGGATAACCCTGACTTAACCTACGAGTTCGTACTGCAGGCAATCATCGCTAAAGCCGAATTAGAGCACGGGAATACGACCTCTTATGAATTTAGCGAAAGTAACAAAGATTGAGCAAACTACGACATTTGCCAAGACAGTAAAAAAGCTACACAAAAACCAAAAACAAGATCTAGATAAAACAGTGAAAGAGGTTATAGAAAACCCTTTTATTGGCGTGATGAAGAAAGGCGATTTGTCTTTTCTTAGGGTGCACAAGTTTAAGATGAACAAGCAGCTCACCTTGCTTGGGTACAACTACGATGAATACGGGACGTTAGTCCTGACCTTAATGGCGTTGGGCAGTCATGAAAACTTTTATCGAGATGCATCCAGAACATTTAGATAACCAAAGCCTCGCCAAGCGCGAGGCTTTTTTTATACCCCTCAAACACCTACAAACTGATTGAAAAAGAACTTAAGGTAGCTAACGCTGAAAGAAAGGTGGAATCTACCCCCGTGAAACATCACGGGGATTAACAGTATGAGAAGAGTGGATAAGTTTTAATATGGTAAAAACCCATGAACAGGGTGTGAATGAGTAAAAGGTCTAGCCAATAATGGGGCACTTTCGAGTTAGAAAGTGCCACAGATAAAGATTCAACCTATGAAAGTTCTGGCCAAAAGTAAGTTAATGCAATGAAACTCCCTAAACCTCAATAGATTAGAACAAGTATTTTAATATCTTAAACACTTGCTCACCGCTACCCCGGCTGCTCAGGGAAAACCTTTACATTAGTTGGTATTTGGTACCAATCTAGTTTTTCACTAACCCAAACATGTGCTTGAGGTTCGAAAATATCAGCTGCCGACATATCAGTTGGTTTTAACTTTAATTTAACCGTTTGCGGTGCATCTGGATTGAAATGGTAAATTCTGTTTCCACAATTTGGACAGAACATCGCGCAATTACGATTGCCACTATCAGCTAAACGTTCCCAAGTTTTCAGTTGACCAGAAAACTCTATTTTCTCGGCATCGACAACTGCTGTAATGCTAAATGGGCTGGTAGACAGTTTTTGGCACTCTGTACAGTGACAAGCAAAGACCATTAGTGGTTTTTCATACAAGTCATAGGTCACTTGCCCGCACTGACATGCTCCTATAAGTGGATATTCCATTTATCACTCCTCCTCACAACATGAGTGGCAGCTAACTCCGAATTAAGTAACGAGTAACACTACCGTCTAACCTAAGTCATTACATCGTAAATCAACTTGAATTAAAAATCCGAGAAGTGTGTCCCTTCCCCTAATTGTACGAGGAGTTTACCAAGGCCATAACACCTAACAGTATAAAAATACTACCAGACCACCTTGAGAAAAAATCAACCCAGTTACTTCTTGCTTGAAACTTTTTCTGTAGATGACTCGCCATCAAAACACTTAACAGATCAGCACTACTAAACAATAAATTCGTAACAACTCCCAAAATAAGCAGTTGGAGCCAAACAGCAACACTTCCTGCTTCATTCACAAACTGTGGGAGAAAAGCAAGATAGAAAATTGCGGCTTTAGGGTTCAGAATATCTACAATGACACTATCAATAAACGTTCTTTTAGGAGAGGTAAGATTGCTTTCACAAGAAGTAATACGTAATTTTTTTGATAGATAGATACGTTGGAAACCCAACCAAACAAGATAGAGAGCTCCTAGCTTTTGAATGGCAGAATAGAGAGAAGGATTAGCTAAAAGCACAGAAGACAAACCTAATACAGCTAAAATTACATGAAAATAACCTCCTATATGAAGGCCAAAAGCTGCCATAATTCCTACTTTCTTCCCTCCTGACACAGCTTGAGCAATACTGTAAAGCATTGCAGGACCGGGCATAAACGCATATAGCAACGTAACAAATAAGTAAGTAAACAGTTCTGTAATTGAAATCATTGTCCACCCTCCAAGCTATATTTAAAGCCAGAAAATGTTGAGGCTAACTCACTTACTACATTACGCGCCTCCTTCAAATTGTAATTACCTTGTAGAACGCCTGCGATTACCTCAGCTAAAACAACTATTTGACTTTGTGTAACCCCTAATCGAGTAATTTCTGTTGCACCAAAACGTATCCCAGATAACAACTCTCTATCTTCAGGAAGTGGGACTGCATTAGCAAAAACCCCAACATCAGCTAGACGGTAGCATGCTAAACGCGCACCTTCTTCTCGAGTCCATTTCACAACAACTTGATGAGTTTCAGTAAAGCCTTCATCAGAACAGAGCACCTCCAACCCGTGCGCCTGTAAATTACTAGCAAGTTGCCTAGCATTAAGTATCCCTTGAGCCATATATTCAAGGCCATATTCCTTTAATTCTAAGCATGAGACCGTCAGGGCAGCAATTCGATTAAGTTGATGTGAACCAGTTAGCTTTGGGAATATAGTCGTGCTAATCGGAGAAGAAAACTTTTCCGAATTCCAACAAATTACTCCTCCCTGAGGACCACTAAACGTCTTTCCTGTCGATGCAGTGTAGATATCAGCTCCCAAAGACAGAGGGTTTGGATAAACTCCACCAGCAATCAACCCTGCTTGATGTGAGCCATCAAAAAGTAACATCCCTCCCCAACGAGAAATAATGTCTTTTATCTCTTTTACAGGAAAGGGAAAAAGGTTGAGACCTGCCCCTAAACTCACTAATTTCGGGTGTCTAAACTTAGCCATGTATTCAAAGGCGTTTAAGTCAATTTCGAGGGTATTCGGATCCACAGGAAGATCTGAAATGGAATAGTTCAAGATCCCCGGGGGGCCTAAACTATGGTTACTTGAGTTACCACCATAAAATGTATTGAGGGTGGACATATCTGATACGTTGAAATGGTTTTTGAGAACTGCATAGACAACCGTATTAGCATGAAGCCCTCCTAAAAGCCTAGGGTCTGCATGATTGCATTCAAATAATTCCTTAAGTAATACTATGCAAAGTGCTTCTATTTCATCAGCTTGATCAAGCCCCGTAAAAAAGCGGTTATTTCGCCCAATAGAACCGCCTGAGGCTCTAGACCCCAAGTCACAACTTAGTAGTCCCCGAGCTTGTAAACTCATAGGGCCTTCTGCTGCCAAAAGGTTTATTCCTGTCTTCACTCTCACAGTCTCGTGTCGCTCTATTAAAGCTCTTAATTTTTGATAGAGCTCTTTAGAAGTCGAACACCCAAGTAAGGCAGAAGCATCATTCAGAATATTCATGTCATGCATTTGTTTGCTGATAATCACTTTCTAACCTCCCTTCTCACGTATAACTGTTACGTGTGTTAGACAGATCCTTACCACAGAGCAGTAAGCTCGAATGTCTTGTGATATCTATGTTTGAGCCATCAATAAAGTCGCCCAAGTGTCGAAATGGATAAATTTCCGTATCCGTTGCCGTTACTCTAAAATTAATGCCAAACCGGTCATTATAAGATGTATTAGGAAGAGAACCATGCATGGTTCTTTCCGTGAAAATAACAAATTCCCCTTTTTTCATAGGGATCGTCACTATATCTTCTTGGCTCTCGTCTACACCCAATGTTCTTTTTGCAGGTAATTTTGCAAGTTCAGCTCGAACATAGGCTTTAACATCCTCGAATGATTTCCCACTAATTTGATAATTTTCAAAAAGCCCACTGGTATCAACGTCCAATACTAGTGTGTAATTGTTCGCCCTTTCGACAACATCTTCGATTGTTTTACAGTCAATAAATGGATCATGCCAAAACTCAGATTCTGTCATTGGAACCATGGTTTTAGGATATTGTTTTTTATGTGAACCACGAATGAAACGCAACGGAGCGCAATCAAGCTCAACATCAGTAAGGGCGACCCAAACAGTTAAATTCCACCAACGATCCCGCCTTTCATGTTTAGGCCTTAAACTAGGCTTATTATTGCCAATTTCTTCACCATCGAAATCTCCCCACTCTTGGTGCCAACCTGTACCGTTTTCTCCAGATTTCTTGTGAAAAATTTTTGAGCGCCAAAGAGCTAAATCGTCTCCAATCAGAGACTGTAGCTTTGGGATCAAAGCTGAATCTGTGAGCAACTCTTTAATTTTCGTCGATACTAAATGCCAATCCCTGACAGAATAACGACCATACAGGGGATGCGGCTCTGGGCTTTGAGCTATCTCCCTAACTTCCGTTAAAACATCTTGAATTAATTCGACATTTGCGAACCTCGGTAATGGTCCTAAATAACCATCTCGGCGAAAAGACCTTATTTGCTCTCTCGTCAATCCTTTACTCTTGTCCATTGATTAGCTGCCTACCCTATGATGTTAAACAAAGAGCGTCGAACCTATCAGTCTTTATCGAATGGCCTAAAATTAATAATTAATAATTA